>JAOARS010000018.1 GCA_025210415.1 Marinifilum sp.
CTTTGACAGGCCAAGATTTTCAAATGAATTCATTCTATAATTTTTATGAGCGGCAAAGGTAGCAATTAAAATAGGAAGTAAAGCCTATTTTGAACAGAATGACACAAATTAAATTTCAATGGTTAATTTTCTGATTTTTAAGAAATAAGATTAAGCTTAATGGTAAGGTCGATTGAGAATTATAGTCGCCCTGAACTTAATGTTTGAGGAAGTATTTGTACCAAAATAACATTTGGATTGTGGATTGATATATTTAATGAAATAGTCTGGCATCTTTAAGGTGCCAGACTATTATTATGGATTTGCTAGTTTTTGATTGTTTTTCCTAAGGCTTCTAATAATTGAATATTATCTTCGAGTGCAATTTTTGCTACTGCATAGAATTCGCTCATCCAATCGTCGATTTCGGCAAGTGCAGCATCTTTTGCTTGTGTTGCATCTTGAGATTCCCCTTTTTCGCGCATGTATTCTGAACGGGCGGTTTCCAAGTCGCCAACCAAAGTGTTAGCGTTATTTAATTCTTCGGGAGTAATTTTTAAACGGGCGAGTTTGGTTTGAATTTCAGTATCGCTTGTTGTTATCGCATAAAATTTCTTAACCACTTCTATCCATTTAACATGAGCCTGAGGAATAGAGCCTTTAATTCCTAGTTTTTCCAAAGTAATAGAATCGTTCCGGAAAATTACTTTAGCCTTTTTACGGTGCAGGTTATAAAATCCTTCTACTTCAGTCTTTTTGTTAATGAAATTGCTGTGAGCCAGGTTTGTTTCATCGTCTTCGGTTTTGTTAAGATTGTAAGCGTTATTGGCATTTTGCCAAATTTGCTTTCCCTTAGCAATTTCTTCGGAATCGTAACCAAACTCGGCCATTGTTGTGGCAATTTGAGGTTGATTTTCGGCATTGTTTAATGCAATTCGATACTGCTCAATAATTTGAGCTTCGGATGTTTTAGGTCTTTTAGCCATTTCTTTGAAATAAGTTAATTATAAATAGTATGACACCTTTTTGTGCCGTTAACTGCTTCAAATCATTTGTGCTTTGCTTCTCGTCCTTTTTCCGTTGCTTCTATTCCTTTGCCTATTGCTTCGAATCTTTTTTGTGTTGCTTCAACTCTTTTTCCTGTTGCTTCTATTCCTTCGGGTTCTGCTTCGAGGCTTTAAAGGACTGCTTCTCGTTCTTCCTGCTCTGCTACCAGTCATTCTTCTGTTGCTTCGCACATTCTAATATATAAAATAACTGATGTTTCCCAAGTTAGTTAATCTATTGAAAAACAAATAAAAAGAAGCATGGTTTATTTTGTTAATCCATTAATTATCAATAAATTAATGGCACTACATTAATAAAATAAAACCATGCTTCGGATTAAAAGTACAAAAGTTTTCTCAGAGACACGCAGCTTTTTCACTTCAAGGGAAAAAGGAATTTTTAGGATAATGGAACTTTACCGGTCATTACATTTACATCGGTTACAATTGGGGCAATTGGAAATGCCTCAGTCAACATTTCGAAAAGGAGACTTGCTGTTGGGTTTGTTGCTTTTTCCGATTTATTCCATTCCCAATGTCTACAACTACAGCAAACATGAGCTGCATAAAACACTGGAGGCTCATAAAAACACGTTTTACAGGTTTAAAAACGATTACCGGATCAACTGGCGCTCAGTTTTGTCAAAGTGCAATAAAACACTTTTTGCCCAAATAGATGAAGCTTCAGACAAATGTGATGAAGCGGTAAGGTGCCTGATAATTGATGATACTGATTTTGAGAAATCGACATATAAAACCGAACACATCAGCAAAATATGGTCACACGTAAATCATAGGCGTCTATTTGGTTTCAAGGGACTTTTCCTGGGGCTTTGGGACGGCAAAAGCTTTTTTACATTGGACTTTTCGCTGCACAAAGAAAAAGGCAGGAATAAGAAAAAACCATTTGGCTTATCAGTAAAGCAACGCAAAAAGCAATTCTCTAAAAAGCGGGAAAAGGGGAGCTGTGGTGCAAAGCGGGAGAATGAGTTGCAGAGCGACAAAATAACAATGGCAACAGAAATGGTAAAAAAAGCTGTGGGCAAAGGTGTAAAAGCAGATTACCTGCTTATGGACAGCTGGTTCTTTTGCCAGGCCATCCTGAATTCGGCACTGTCGCTTGGGATTGATGTTGTGGCTATGGCAAAAATGGCAAAGGCAAAATATCGTTTCAGGGATAAAGATTATAGTGCAAAGCAACTGGCACAGTTGCTCAAACAGCGCAAAAGAGTAAAATGGATCAAAGCCCTTAGCCTTTATTGTGCTGAAGCAGAAGTGGAATATAAAGGCAACCCGTTGAAATTATACTTTTGTAAAACGAGTAAGCGTGGAAAATGGCACCTGTTGGTATCTTCCGACACCAGGCTTGGTATCTTGAAAGCTTACCGGATATACAGTAAAAGGTGGAGCATCGAAGTGTTTTTCAAAGAATCCAAAAACTACTTTGGGCTGGGAAAATCACAATCCAGGGACTTTGATGCACAGATTGCGGATATATCAGTGGCAATGATGGAATACAACGTGTTCAGTCTGGCCAAAAGGTTTGAATCATATGAAACCATTGGCGGACTGTTTGCACATGCAACAGATCAAGCTACCGAACTCACCATATCTATGAGAATATGGGGATTTATACTTGAACTGTTGCGGACAATTGCTGATGTAATCGATGGTGATTTTAATGAGCTGATTGTCAATATTATTAAAAACAAGCCCGAAGACAATAGAATCTTCAGGCTAATAGAATCCAAGCTCCTGGAACCTGCTTAGAGACATGGGAAACTTAAATAAAATAATTTATATACGCAAAAATTATAATAACTTATACAATATCCTCTTGATAACTTATACATTTTTTTACAACATCTAAAGATTGTAAAGAATCCATACTATCTAGATACTCCATTATTCTAAAGCGTTCAAAAACTAAGATAGGTTTTATAATATCTTTAGATTGATGAAATTGTCCTGAATGATTGGATAAAGCATGAGGTATGAATAATGTATGGATAGGATCTAGCTTTTCAAAATCAAAAAAGTTAGTATACCTTCCCGTTTCAATATATTGTTTTGTATCCCATTCTTTACCACAAGCACATTGAGCTAAAAAGCAAACTAAATTTGGATTGTTATCTAAAAAAGGAATCCATCCAATAATATCTAAACCTTCCTCCTTTGAATTTTGTGGAGATATCTGATTAATTTCATGTTCTCTTGTACTTATATTCATCTCGTTGGCAAGAGACTGAATTTTCGTTTGTGCATTACCAATTAAGTCAGAATCTGTACCTAGTGATTTTACAATAGCTTTATTGGGCAGAAAAGACTTTAGCACTTTTTTTGAAACCTTCTCGAAATCTGATGTCAAAATACTACTTAATACGGGGAAATATTTTAAAGAAGAAGCTAAAAGCAAAAATAAATATACTTCTTGCTTATCAGATAAGCTATCTTTTATGCTTAACAAACCATTTTCTAATGTAAAAGGATATTTTTCATTGTACAAAGTATATCTCTGATCGATTATATCAAAAATCTCATTTCCCCAAGCTTCTTGAGCATCGTTTAATTCTGAATCATAAGTTCCAATCTCTCCATCGCTAGAGGTTGTAACATTTGGAATATTAAATCCTTGATTTATTAATAGGCTAACCAAATTCACAGAAGAAGTTGGATTGTTTGTAACTAAAACTACCAACTCCGCATAGTCAGCATACAAATGCTTCTTAGTTTTGGGGTAGTTTGGAATAGTCAAATTAAGATCATTAAACTGACTAATAAGCTTCTGATTAAAGTTCAAACTCATTGCTCAGATCGTCTTTTGTAGTTTTTATTTTTCTGATAATCCTATTAATAGAAGTTAGATCTTCTCCCAAATCTTCATAAAAAGTTTCAATTTTATACATTAAACTATCCGCCTCTTCTAATTTCTCTATGGATTCTTTCACCAACTTTTTAAATTGATCTCCAATTTCATTAGTATATTCCAGTGCCTTGGTAATTGTAACACCAGATCTAAAAGCATTTAATGCTTTTTCGTTTTCAATAACCTTATTCAACCAATTAAGATGTTCACTATCTCCAATTATTTTATTTGGTAAATTTTTATTGAAAAACCAATTCGTCCATTCTTCCAATTGTGGAAATTGCAGGTTTTCTGTTGGATTATCTTTATTTAAATCAACCCCAAGAAATTTTTGAATACCAGATCGGCTTAAACTATCGGCAATATAGTTAAAGTGAAAACTAGAATCGTCAACTGTTTTTATTCCATAAAAATTATTCTTCTCTATCACTTCATAAAGCTTATAACCTGACAAAATTCTTAATACGTAATCTCTCCTACTACCTATCATTTTAGCAATGTCTCTACTTGCATCTTTGAGAGTTTTTCCTGAGAAATAATCGTTGTGAAGTTTGGTCATATACCTGGCTTTTTCAAGTAACTTCCATGATTTAATACCAGTAATATGGCGATAACCTAAATACTTTAATATCTGATTTTCATCATCGAAAATTAAGCATGGTAATTTATCTGGCTTATGCTCAGCTTCAGCTACCACCAAATCTACCTTGCTTTTATATTGTTTTGCTATAGCTGGGTTATGAAGTAGTTTTACAGAGGATAATCGCCTATTACCATCTATTACTTTAAACTTATCTCCGATATAAGGCACAACAAATAATTGTTCTCCTTCAAAAAAACCATTTTTCCCTATTGACATCATAAGTTCTATAGTTGAATCTTCAAGCAGGTAACGGTTTATCAATGCTCCTTCATCTTCGCCAATCGAATTATAAGATAATCTTGAATTGGAAGAATCTAGTAGCAAATTGTCTAATTCAACATATTTGAAAACTGCCATATTTTAAATTTATATTATGCTGATGTTATAACCTTAATCGTAAGGTACTTATATCTATTTAAAAACCAAATCTATTTCTATGAAATTTAAACGCTTCTAAAGATGGTAGATAATCGGGATTCTTTGGTAAGGTAATTTTTTTACCTTCGAACTGTCTAATTCCATAGCTTGTATTCGAAGACTCTACAAAAGTACTGCTAACTATAACTTCATAATTATCTCCTATTGATATTAAACCTCTATCAAATGCTCTATGTAAATTAGGACAAAGAGCAAATCCATTGTTAATTGTATCATTGTAACTTTCACTAAATGGTATTATATGACATGCATCTAATAAGGATGCATTCAATATTGAATCAATTCGCAATTCAGATATGCAACAAGCATGGTTATAAATTTTAGGTATCTCCTTTTTAAAGATATTGCCTCTAACATATATTTCTTCCATAAAAGCACTGTCATCAAGTTGAGTTCGTATTTTTTTGATTCTATCTTGATATGTAAAAGGTGAGTCATTTAAAATTTGAGATTGAATGCTACTTACATAATTAGAGGATTCATAATTATCCTTTGAAAGATTAAAGTATGTATCTAGTAGAAATATAGATAAAATATCAGCACTATCTTTATCTTTTAAGATATTAAAAAGTTCCTCATCGATTTGAGCATATTTAATTGCGGTTCGTAAATTATTAAAACTGCGCATTGAACTTTTTGATTGAACCCAAAGTTCACAACCTTTATTTGGTATTAGTTCCCAAAACGGCTCCGAACTCATATGATAAAATGGCAATGTAAAAAGGCAATGGTGATTAGTAATTACTAAATTATTCCAATTTGATTTAAATAGTGCTACCAGATCAGGAGTGATATCAATTTTATTAGAAGTTATAATACCAATATTACATTGAAATGAGCATTATTCTTCTGCTATTTTAAGTTTACACTTCATTAAAAAATTGCGCCGTAACTCTGCTATGCCTTAATTTTTTAACTTGTCTAAACTCAAAATATTCAAAACAATTTAACGC
>JAOARS010000019.1 GCA_025210415.1 Marinifilum sp.
AAGTACCAGGGTTTATTTACTGTACTTTTCTACTAAAATCTCGTTTCTCCGAGGCTTATGCCGCTTTACTTACCAATTGCCTCAGTTAAATTTGTCGGTTTTTACTATTAACCTGATTTTCTGTGATAGATATTTTTAATCGAATTCAGGTTATTAAGGCGCAGATGATCATGATGATTTGGAAACAGAAAGTTTTCAGCGGCTTTGAATGTATTCAACAAACTAAATCATAACCAATCATATAAAATCTTAAAAATCAGCGTCAATTCATTCTCTGTTTCAACCCTTGATTCTCATTATTCACTAAAAAGGATAAATCTCTCTTTTATTTTTGAAGATTGACGGGAAACCCGTATCATTGGAAAAATATTAATTGTAAACAACAAAATGCTATTTCAACAACTCTCTCAATCGCCTGTGTTTAGAGGAATTTCGCCAGAAGAAATGGAATCTCTGTTACAAGGTGCTCAGTATAAAATTAAAAAATACTCAAAAGGTGATATGCTTGCTTTTCGTGAAGATCGTTGTGAGAATTTAATGATTGTAATGAAAGGAAGTGTGAAAGGAGAAATGCTTGATCCTTCGGGAAAGAGCATAAAAATTGAAGATATTATGGCTCCTTATCCAATCGCTTCTGCTTTTTTATTCGGACAAAGAAATCAGTTTCCTGTAAATGTAACAGCAAATGAGGATGTAGAAATTTTCTCTCTGGCAAAAGAATCGGTTGTTGATCTGTTTCAAAAAAATAAAGTGTTCTTAATTAACTATTTGAACTTAATCTCAAACCGAAGTCAGTTTTTGGCCAATAAATTAATGTTCCTCAATTTTAAAACCATTAAGGGTAAATTGGCAAATTACATTTTAAAACTTGCTGCTCCCGATAAAGTACAGGTTACGTTGCCAAAGTCGCAATCGGAAATGGCTCAGTTCTTTGGAGTAACCCGTCCTTCATTTGCCAGAAGTTTAAAAGAGATGGAACAAGAAGGTTTAATTGAGACTCACAGAAGAGATATAAAAATCTTAAACAGGCAAGAATTGATCAGGCTTCTTCAACAATAGATCATTTTTTTTCAAGAACATGTTTTTTTCTGATTTCAGAAAAAAATTAATTCTTAATTTTGTGGGCTGAAAAACAAGGCTTCTTGGTATATCTTAATTGATATTGAGAACAAAAGCGTTTTTCAACTTTTTGATTTCTGGTGTAATACGGTTTTCAAAAAGATTTTAAAGTCTGAAAATGCAAAATATTTCAAAACAATAAGAAATGCACAATAAGAACAACATTACTAACAAGATTTATTGGGTAGGAACTAATGACCGTAGAACCCATATTTTTGAGAACTACTGGCCATTGCCAAAGGGTGTTGCTTATAACTCATATGTAATCGTAGATGAAAAGGTAGCAATAGTTGATACTGTTGAAAAAGGAACAATGGACGAATACCTTGACAATATCGAAGAAGTTCTTGATGGCCGTAAGGCTGATTACCTGATCGTTAATCATATGGAACCTGATCATTCCGGCTCAATCCGTTCATTGGTGGAACGTTATCCTGAAATGAAGATTGTTGGTAACAAAAAGACTTTCCCAATGTTGGAGCGTTTTTACGGAGTTAAGGACAATCTGTTAGAAGTTAGAGAAGGCGACAGCATCGATTTGGGCGAACACAAATTGAATTTCTACATGGTTCCGATGTTGCACTGGCCGGAAACTATGGTAACATTCGAATCGAATAACGGCATTTTATTCTCGGGTGATGCATTCGGTGCTTTTGGTACTCTTGATGGTGGTATTTTCGATGATGAGCTTGATTTGGATTACCTTGAGGAAGAAATTAGCCGTTACTATTCAAACATTGTGGGAAAATATGGCCGTCCAACGCAAAATGCATTGAAGAAACTAGGTGGCCTTGAGATTAAAATGATTTGTGCTACTCATGGCCCTATTTGGAGAACTCATATTGCTGATATTGTTGCCAAGTACGACAAATGGAGCCAATACAAAACCGATGAAGGTTGTGTAATTGTTTACTCATCGATGTATGGTAATACTGAAAAGATGGCTGACAATATTGCCCGCCACTTGGTTAAGAAAGGAATTAAGAAAATTCGTATTCACGATTCATCAAAAACTCACCCTTCTTATATCATTAATGATATTTTTAGATATCGTGGTGTAATTTTAGGTAGTTGTGCATACAATGGTGATGTTTTCCCAACTATGGAAACATTAATCAACGAATTGGAACACATGGGAGTTAAAGATCATGTACTTGGTGTGTTCGGATCTAAATCGTGGGGAGGCGGTGGCCTTAAGCGTTTAAATAAGTTTGCTGAAAATATTAAATGGGAAACTATCGAAGTTACTCCTGAAGCTTTGTGTGCTCCGGGAAGCGAAGATTTCGATCAGTGTGAGGCTCTTGCAGATGGTATGGCAAAACGCTTAAAAGAGTTATACTCGTAAATTATTCTGATACCAGATATATAAAACTCCTCCAAACTTGGGGGAGTTTTTTTATGCTAAAATTGTGGTTGATAAATGAATCCCACTTGCAATCGCATTGAATTGTAATTGTCGGAGATATCGATAGTTGAGCTTATTTCGGAATACAGATATTTTCTTACCTTAAACCTAATTCCTACAGTTGGAACAAACCAAGCATTGTAATACCAATATTACATTGAAATGAGCATTATTCTTCTGCTATTTTAAGTTTACACTTCATTAAAAAATTGCGCCGTAACTCTGCTATGCCTTAATTTTTTAACTTGTCTAAACTCAAAATATTCAAAACAATTTAACGC
>JAOARS010000269.1 GCA_025210415.1 Marinifilum sp.
GATAATACAGTAATTGTAAATCATTCCCCGAAGGGGGTAAAATCCTGAAAGTTATCCCCTTTCGGCGAATTAAGACCATCTTGTAAACCACCACCCGTGGAACGGGTGGTTACTCAAATTTAGCCACTTCGTGGCATACCATAAAACTTAAATTTTGTATCATTTATGGAAGATCTGAAATGTTTTTAATTGGATTTTTCTGCTCAAAATGCAACTGTATCCAATGCTTATCTATTTGAAAATACAAGATTTAAAAGAAGAGGTTTATTAAAATCCTGATAGAAGATTTTTTTCAATTTTGCACAGCCTACCCGACAGGGAAAAGTGTGAAACAAGAATTATAATCACAAAATGCACGCCTCTGGCTGTCGCCATCTCCCCTAAAAGGAGAGAATTTAATTCGATCTTACAATTCATTAATTTAGAATCACACAATTCTACCCTTCTACTTTTTCACCTTTCCAGTCTTTTCAAGACTGTTAAACTACCTTCGTAAACCTAAAACTCCCAGCTATTCCCTGATCATCCAAGCTTTCTCCCTCAATAATGGTTTCGTTTATCATCATTCCCTCCCAGGAATCCAGTTCGTATCTTATATCGTAATCGGCATGAATAATATCATATTCGATTGCCCTAATCTTAATCCGATTCTGATTGATCTCCCCCTCAATTTTTTCCTGAATCATAAAAGTTTCATCCGAATCAGCATTCTCCGAAAATATAATTTTACCCGATAATTTCTTTCCATTCTGAACCAAAATTAATTCTCCCTGGGCCGTTCCATAGCCATAATCCTCTTCGTAAATCCATTTCCCCGTTAAAGATTCAACTTTTTTTCCTTCCATTTCAAATCCCTTTCAAATTGACAATGAGAAGCATTCACGCTCTCATATTTTCCAACGCAAAACTCTGCGCAATATTTTTGTAATTTTTCGTTTTGACGTAAATATTTTTCCATTATATTTGCAGCGTCTTAGTCAAAAAAGACTGTATGATATTGACCCATGGTGTAATGGTAACACATCTGGTTTTGGTCCAGACGTTTAAGGTTCGAGTCCTTATGGGTCAACAAAAGCTTCTGATTTTTCAGGAGCTTTTTTTATTTTATCTAATTTCAAACCCAGAGTAGTCCTTCACCCTGGCATCACAAATATTTATTCGGTCAACCCTTGCCCAATCCGGACCTTTCTTGCACCATTCACAAAACAAATCAACAGCCAATTTCTCCCCTTCAGCTTCAACATAAACCGTTCCGTTTGCCTGATTCTTTACAAATCCGTTTACGCCAAAACGCTGCGCCGCCTTTCGGGTATGATACCGAAAACCTACACCTTGTACTTTCCCAAAAACGGTAATAATTACTGATTTTTCTGCCACAATAAATCTATTACGATTTTAAATTACGAGGTACTAAATTAATCAATTTAAGTTAGGATCTAAATATTCCTCTTAATCTTGAAAACACCCTCTGTCTGTTAGCATCTCTCCTAATTTAAATATTTTAAACTACGTTTTATTATAATAAAAGCATGGAGTAACACAGAGAAATAATCAAACTCCTTACCTCTGTGATCTGTACTTCTCTGTGGTTTCATTGTCATTTCAAAAAACTATTCACCACTGAGGTCACCGAGGAACACAGAGTAAAGGTGATGATAAATGCTGTAGACATTTATTAAAGCAGTATCAATTTCAATTTGCTAAGTAACAGCAAGGAAATCGTTCAATTTTTCTCCGAGAAATAATTAAATCCCTGTGATACTCCGTGTTCTCTGTGGTTGTTATCATTTCACTCTTAAAGAATAATCTAAAAGGGAGATTTGGAGCTTGGAATTTGAATCCTGAAACCAACATTTCGCTTTAAACTTTTCACTTTATACTTACTCCTTTACACTTATTACTTTGAACTTGATTATTTTTGCCACATGATTAAATACGACGAACCATTATTTCGCCCGCCAAGCGAGGCTTACTCATTTATATTGCAGGTAACACTAGGATGTGCCTGGAACAGGTGTGCCTTTTGCGAAATGTACAGCAGCAAGCAATTTCGCATTCGCAAAGAGGAAGATATTTTTGCTGATATCGATTCCATGCAAGCTTATGCCAATCAGTACCGCAAAGTATTTTTGGCCGATGGCAATGCTATGGTATTATCATTCGAAAAGCTTTCGCGGATATTGGATAAGTTAAACGAGAAGTTCCCGAGATTAACACGCGTTTCGGCCTATGCCTTACCTAAAGACATAGCAGCCAAAAGCGATGAAGAATTGCAACAATTGGCTGCCAAAGGATTAAAACTATTGTATGTTGGAATCGAATCGGGCGATGATGAGTTGTTAGGCAGAATCAACAAATCGGAAAATTACGAAAGTACAGCCAGTGCTTTAAAAAGGGCACGAGCAGCAGGAATCAAACTTTCGGTAATGATTCTAAACGGACTGGGCGGTAAAAACTACTCACATCAACACGCCCTAAACTCGGCCAAAGTGGTAAATGAGATTCAACCTGAGTTTCTATCAACTCTGGTACTAAGTTATCCATATGGCGAAGAGCATTACAGCAAAAAATTCGATGGTGAATTCGCACCTCTCAACACCATTGAGCTAATTGCCGAAATGAAAATATTCATAGAAAACCTGGAACTGGAATCAACCGTTTTCCGCAGCGATCATGCTTCCAATTATTTGGTTCTTCGTGGCAATTTCCCTCGCGACAAACAGGAAATGCTCGAAAGAATTAATGCAGTTTTGGATGATCCTGCCAATGC
>JAOARS010000270.1 GCA_025210415.1 Marinifilum sp.
CCTCTAGTCTACACAGCCGCAAAGTGTAGTCCTTTATCGGCAAATATATGCGAAAACCCCTGTACGATTTCTTTTCTACGATTTTTTTTTTTTAACATTACCTACAATACTTACATTACTTACAATACTAATATCACTTACGCCACTACTGACATTACTTACAATACGACCGTTACTTACACTACGATTACTACTAACACTACGATTACACACAACAACTACTACAGATGCTCTGCCTACACAACTGATAATACAAATCTTGCTCTACATTGTACTCTAATTACACAATTACTTTTTGTGTTAACAAGATACTTTATATAAAATTACAATACAGGTATTTGAATTATCATGAATGTACATATAAATTTACATAATTTACAAGCAGCACTTACTCCTTTACAAAAAAAATTGGATTGTTATTCAAAACTAGGTTCCATTTTGCCTGAAAATGTTTTAAGCTTAAGATGCTTTGAGAGGCTATAAACTTTTCAATTTCATATTTTCTCTTGACCACATCTTCGAAAGGCAAAAAGAGAGGGATTTGTTTATTTTTGCAACAATTCCATAAATAAATTTTACCTAAAATGATAAAGTAGTTGAGCAGGTTAGATCTCTGATCTAATATTCCTAATATAATGTTAATATATTCCAGTTTTATTTGCTCCCTGGTTACTGTCAACCAAAAGTTTTCAAATTTAGTCCAAAATTCTGTTGAGAAGGAGCATCGATAAAAGAAATGTTCTAATGTTTCTCGAGAGGTTTGACAAAACGTACAAAGATCGCTTTGAATCCTTCCGATTTTTGCTAATCGGGTATTCAAAAACAAAATGTCGTTTAAAATTTTGAACTGAAAACATTGTACAAATGTTTCAAGAGCAACTGATTTTGCCAGTACAAACGCTTTTCGAGTCTCTTCTTCACTTAGGTTAAAATCTGACATTAGTTTAGAGAACCCTCTTGAATGTTTGGCTTTTTCTTGAATGAGAAAAGCATAAAAATTTCTACTCTTGCTCGAGAGAGGATCAAAATCTTTGTTACCACATTTTAACTCAAGTGTATTTAAAACGTTTCTATCGACGATGAGATTCCTTAAATGCTTTGGCACAGAGCAACGAACAGCAGACCACGTCAAGTAATTTGAGCCCATTAGTCCCTTGTCCTTTGCTATGTTAAAGGATTCAACATTGTTCCGAGAATACATTAAGTCGCTGATAAAAATTACCCCAGCATTCATATAGTTATGATAACAGATCGGTTTGCCGTCTATCTTTATATTACAATTATTCCAAATTATGGAGTCAAAAGCTTTAGAATCCGTTGAAAAATTTGAGCGAAATTCAGACCACCACTGCAGCATTTCTAAATAAAAAATCGAATTAATATGATAGTCATTAATATTATAGTTGCAGTGAAAAAAGAAAAAACCTCCATAAGGTTTGAGCAAATGTCTAAGATAGCTTTTCCATGGAGACGGTTCAGGATTAAAAATTTTCGAAATCCATGCTAATCTAAGAGACTTAATTGAAGTCTCTAGATCAGTGAGATTTAACCCACCATAGTCAGAACAATTAATTGTAGCTCTTCTGGTTATTTTATCAGGCCCTTTCCACAAGAATTTATATATTATCGTTTGAATCAGTGATATAAATTCCGAGGGAGGTGAGAGGATAGAAAATATATATACCAATTTAGGGAGAAGAAGACTTTTAATGATTGATACTTTACCAAATAAAGAGAGACCTCTCCAGCTCCACTGATGTATTTGTTTTTTAATTTCGGTAATCTTGTCGTAAAAATTTTTCTGAAAAGACACTTCTTTGTTATAACTGTAGTGTACCCCAAGAGCTTTTACGCTTTTGCACCATTTTAGAGATAAGGGTCTCTCGGGGCTGTCATGACACGAACCAATCCACATTGCCTCTGTTTTAGTATAATTAACCTTTAAACCTGATAATTTTCCAAAACGATCAAGTAATTTAAAGAGATTTTGTGCGGATGTTAAATCGGATAAAAAGGCAGTGAGGTCGTCTGCATATTGGACAAGTTTCCATTCCTCTAAGTCTAATTTAATTCCTTTAATATCGATACTAGTTCGGATTGCAGCAGCTAAAGTCTCAATTGCGATCACAAATAGATATGGCGACAGAGGATCCCCTTGCCTAACACCTCTGTTTAACTCAAAATTAGCAGAAAAAGATCCATTGTTTATAATGCAACTGGATACATTACTATAAAATGTTTTCACCCATCTTACAAGACTGTGACCAAAGCCGAAAATTTCTAAGCATTTAAACATGAAATTCCATTCAAGGCTGTCGAATGCCTTTTCAAAATCTATGAATAATAATATACCCGGAATATCGAATGTTTTAGTGTATTCCATGACATCTAGAATTGATCTAGCTGCTTCCCCTATGTATCGACCTGAAACATATCCAGTCTGATTGCTATGGATTATCTCTGGTAAAATTTTAGTAATTCGTGTTGCTATTACTTTGGATGCTATTTTAGCGTCAACATTGGTGAGAGAAATCGGTCTCCAATTTTCAAGACGGGTTCTGTCTTTACCTGTTTTTTCAATAAGTGTAATGACCCCTTGCCTTTGTGAGTTAGACATTTCTCCCTCTTCATAAGCCTCGTTAAAGCTTTCGACCACCATTTCACCGATTGATGACCAAAAGACATTATAAAATTCAATTGGCAGACCATCATTTCCAGGAGTCTTACCTAGTTGGAATGTTTTGATAATGTTTTGGCATTCTTCAATTGTTATTTTTCCTTCGCATTTCTCACTTGCTTCACTTGATAGCTTTGATAGATTTGGATTTTCAAAGAAGATTGCTGCATCTGGAGTGTCTAACTTTGTTTTGGAACTGCTGTACAGCTTAGTGTAAAATTGCTTTTGTGCGTTCATTATCGAGAGTGGATCGGTAGAGATAACTCCACTAATGTATAATTTTCTAATATGTTTCTTAATATGGTTACGTTTCTCCAAATTTAAAAAATATTTACTATTCTTTTCTCCGTGTTCGTGCCATCGTGCCTTCGCCCGTATAATTAAACCTTCAACTTTTTTGTCATACATCGATTCAAGTTCGCTTTTATATCTTTCCATTGTTATTCGCGTATTGTCACAGGGATTATCTTGAAAGGCAGCTAATGATTCTTGATATTTGTTAGTTAATTCTCTTTCATGTTTTTGTCGAATTTGCGATAAACGCTTTGAGAAAATAATAGAATCGGTTCTAATATTAAATTTTATCCAATCCCAAATTGATCTTCGGTCTCTGAGATCCTTTGCTTCCTCAAGCCAAATAGGCAATTTATCAATGATCATCTTTTTATATTCTTCATTCGCCAATAGCGTCGTATTCAATTTCCAATAGCCAGGACCTCTGTTATTTTCCTTAATTTCTTCGAGTTCTAGGAATACTGCAGAATGGTCTGATTTGATTGAGGGCAAAATATCCACATTTGTAACTAAATCATGCAGTTTATCCGAGATCAACCAGTAATCTAATCTACAAAATACGAAAGGAGAACAGCGACCCCAAGTGAAACTTTGTTGATTTGGATTTTTTATGCGCCAAATGTCATGGAGACTGAACTCATCTTGAATTTCTTCAATAGATTTTACGACGTGCCTCCGGGGAATTTGAATTCCACCTTTTTTATCCAGATTAATATTCAAGGGACAATTAAAATCACCTCCCATAATTATGTTCTCTTCATTTCCGAAATCATTGGTTCTTAATAGTTTTGATAGTTTATGATAAAATTGAACAGCTTCTGCATCTTTGTTGGGCCCGTAGATGTTTGCAATTGTATAATTTTCCTCTTTGATCAAAGCTTTAAACAACAAAAGTCTTCCACTCGAATCTGTCTGAGACGACATTATATCAATGTCAAAGCCTTTCTTTATAAGCACCGCGACACCTCTGGCGTTTGTACTCCCATGAGAATATAATATCTCTGCACCCCATTCTTTTTTCCACTGAGCCTCACGCTCCTTGCTTGAATGCGTTTCTTGTAAAAATATCAAATCGGCTTTTTGCTTTCTGCACCAGGAAAATATTGCTCTTCTTTTTTTAAAATTACTTAGGCCTCTCACGTTAAAGGATAATAATTTAATTGTATCAGGCTTCGAGTTTTGTTTACTCAGCATTTTAA
>JAOARS010000271.1 GCA_025210415.1 Marinifilum sp.
CATGCTAACATATGATGTAAATGTTTCCGATTTACAGGTAGCTTCATCAAGCCGGGGAGGATTAGAGGTTTCATTAACCTACAACTACAATTACTCTAACCCACGCGAAATTCGCAAATTAAAACGCCGTCAAAAAGTAAAGAAACTAGGCGATAAAGCAATATCATGCCCTAAATTCTCGCACGAAGATTAGTATTGGTTGTCGGTTGTCAGTTATGCTTTTGTAACTTTATTTAACGTGAGTTTCTATGTGAAAAACTGACAGAAGATTTTAATTTACCAGTTGTTATATTGGATTTAATAATGCGAATCAAGGGTTGAAACAGAGAATGAATTCACGTTATTTACTGTCGATCTTTTTTAATGTATTCTTTCTTTTTCTTCACTACCGTTTTGCCTTCAATTACAATTACAATTTCGCCCTTAACAGTTTTAGAGTTAAAATGAGCAATCAATTCCGAAAGCGATCCCCTTGCATTTTCTTCATGCAGTTTGGTTAACTCTCTCGAAACGGAAGCCTTTCTTTCTTCGCCAAATACCTGTGCAAATTGTTGTAAAGTTTTTACCAACCGATGCGGCGATTCATAAAAAATCATGGTTCTTTGTTCTTCAGCCAGTTCGTTCAGTTTGGTTTGCCTGCCTTTTTTCTGGGGCAGAAATCCTTCGAAAATAAACCTGTCAGAAGGCAAGCCTGAATTTACCAAGGCTGGCACAAATGCTGTTGCTCCAGGCAAACATTCCACATCCAGCCCTTCTTCCACACAATGTTTCACCAAAAAGAATCCGGGATCAGAAATTCCCGGAGTGCCGGCATCAGAAATCAAGGCAATACTTTCTCCGGCTTTTAACCTCATTACAATGTTCTCAGAAGTTTTGTGTTCGTTGAATTTGTGATGCGAAATCATTGGTTTGCTAATCTCAAAATGCTTCAACAAAAAGCCCGATGTACGGGTATCTTCAGCCAAAATCAGATCAACACTTTTTAATACATTAAGAGCTCTAAGGGTGATATCTTCCAAATTTCCAATTGGAGTTGGAACAAGGTATAATTTAGACATTTGTTAGAATTTTCTTTTGACGATTTCAATAAACAGATTTACAGTTGGATTTTCCATATCCCAGTTTCCATTTTCTTTAATCCAATTTTCAACATGAGTGTAATTCGGAGATTGATTTACCATATCTATAGCCGAATTGTATGCATCAGCATTGTTATCGAAAAGTTCGCGAATGAAAAGGAAACGATCATTAATTCCAATTGCAGATTGTACATCTTTAAGCCGATGGCTTGACAATTGTTCGCCCAAAACACCAGAAGCAGTAGTTTGCAGTTGGTCATTCAAAATGGAGGACTCTTCCTGATTCTCCTCCTTCTTTTCTCCATTTAAAACCGGAGATTCAACCTTTTCTTCAACAATCGGTTCTTTGCTTTCTGCTTCCTCAATTGCTTCTGTTTTGTGTTCAATAACCGCCTCTTCTATCGGAGGAACTTCTTCCTTTACAACAGTAGTAACATCAACCTTTTTCACTTCAGAAAAGTTCTTCTTCAATAAATCAAAATCTCTTTCCAAACCTTCTATTCGGTAGGATAACAGATCCAGGCCACCTTTCAGATCATCAGGTTGATTTTTGAAATGTTGCAATAAGCTTTGAATTTCTTCGGTTTTGTTCAGAAGAAGCTGAAGTATCAATTTACGATCCATAACTGTGCGTTGAAAATTCGAATTATCTGTTGTACAAAGTAACGAGATTTTTTTGATTGAAGTATATGTATCCCACAGACAATAATGGTAAGGTTGAAAATGTATTGATTCCGGGGTGGAATTGATATGTAAGGATTGTGCTTACCGTGTTGTTTAATTTTTGAAGGGAGCTCAACAGCCGGAGGCTATACATACCAAAACCGGCAACAAATGGGCTATAAAAATAGTTTCTGCTTTTTTAATGGAACACGAATTAGATTGATCAAACGGATTCCACAGATTTTTTTAAATCCGTATTTATTCGTTATATCTGTGTTCTGTTTTAAGTTATACCGATTCCCATCCCATTAAGGAGGTAAAGTTTATCTAACTCATCAGCTCAAGTCTGAAAGGGTTTTCCTATTTTTGTATATCTGATTTAAAACTACCTAAACCAATATAAATGTTTCTTGAAAATGATATAAACAGAGCTGGCCGACAAGGATGGATTGAAGTAATTGTAGGATCGATGTTTTCGGGCAAAACAGAAGAGTTAATTCGTCGTTTAAACCGTGCTCAAATAGCTCGTCAGAAAGTAGAAATTTTTAAACCACATATCGATGTTCGTTACTCTGAAGACGAAGTGGTTTCCCATAACGCAAACTCGATACGATCAACCCCGGTAGAAACTTCTGCAAATATTTTACTTTTAGCCAGTAATGTTGATGTTGTAGGCATTGATGAAGCTCAATTTTTCGACGAAGGATTATCGGAAGTATGTAACGAACTGGCAAACCAAGGAGTACGTGTAATTGTTGCAGGATTGGATATGGATTTTAGAGGAAAACCATTTGGGCCAATTCCAGCTTTAATGGCATGTGCCGAATATGTTACCAAAGTGCATGCAATTTGTATGCGTTGTGGAAATTTAGCCAATTACTCGCATCGATTGTCAGAGGCTGAGAAACTGGTGTTGTTAGGAGAAAAAGATGAGTATGAGCCACTTTGTCGTACTTGTTATACCAAAACTTATAGTAATACAGAAGCAAAATAAAATTTAAATGAGATCTGAGCAATCATATACATTAGGATTAATATCACAAATTCTGAATGCAAAAATCATTGGAAATGCCAATTATGAAATTCAATCCATTTCAATTGACAGCAGATCTTTATACCTACCCGAAGAAACTGTATTTTTTGCCATTGTTGGCGAGCGACATGACGGACACAAGTACATCGAAGATCTTTATCAGAAAGGAGTTCGTGCATTTGTGGTAAGTAAAACTGATGTCGTGCAAAATGATTTTGCAGATGCAAACTTTGTTCTTGTTGAAAATACCTTAAACGCACTACAAAAATTAACGGCCAAACACCGAAAACAATTCGATTTTCCTATTGTTGGCATAACAGGTAGCAATGGGAAAACAATTGTAAAAGAATGGCTGAACCAGGTTTTACAGAACAGTTTTCAAGTAATTCGAAGTCCTAAAAGTTACAATTCGCAAGTTGGGGTACCATTGTCGGTGTGGAATTTAAATGCGAATGCCAATATGGGCATATTCGAAGCAGGAATTTCTCAACCCGGAGAAATGGCAAAACTTGCTAAAATTATTAAGCCAACAATTGGTGTGTTTACGCACCTGGGCGAAGCGCACATCGAAAATTTCAAGGACAAAGAAGAACTATTATTGGAGAAAGCAGAACTTTTTGTTAGCTGCGAAAAGGTGGTATACTGTTCCGATGATAACTTGGTTTTTAATGAGTTTTTGGTCTTTTTAGATGATGAACAAGAACAATTTACATGGTCCAGAAATAAGAATGCTTTTTTTCGAGTTTTAGATGAACAGGTTGAAGGCAATCAAACCAGGATTAAATTTAAAACGGAAAGCCTGGATAGCGAATTTGTAATTCCTTTTACCAATAAAGCTTCGGTTAACAACGCAATTACCACCTATGTTACGGCATTGGTGCTTGGCATTGATGTTAGCACACTAAACCATGAAATGCCAAAATTGGAACCAGTGGCCATGCGACTGGAAATTAAAGAAGGTTTTGGCAACTGTACTTTAATCAACGATTACTACAATTCCGATTTGGGCTCGCTCGAAATAGCGATTGATTTAATGATTCGTCAACAGCCCGATAAGAAAAAATGTATCATTCTTTCCGATATTTACCAATCGGGATATTTCGACAAACATCTCTACAGAGCTGTTGCAAAGTTAATTGCCAAGCAAAAAATCGATCGAATTATCGGAATCGGAAAACAGATTTCCTCTCAAGCCAATATGTTTGATGATAATGCTGTGTTTTATCCCGATACCGATATTTTTTTATCGCAGGTCAAGCGAAGTAAATTTAAAGATGAGGTAATTCTGATTAAAGGGGCAAGAAATTTTCGTTTTGAAAGAATATCAAACGCATTGCAGTTTAAGGCACACCGAACTGTTCTCAAGGTTGATTTAAATGCAATGGTACACAATCTGAATTATTTCCGATCGCTACTTAAACCGCAAACCAAGCTTACCGTAATGGTTAAAGCCTTTTCTTACGGAAGCGGATCGGTCGAAATTGCCAACCTTTTGCAATACCATAGAGTCGATTACCTTGCAGTAGCCATTGCCGACGAAGGCGTAGAACTGCGAAACGCAGGAATTAATACCCCAATAATTGTGATGAATCCGGAACCACACAGTTTCGAAACCATGATCGAATACAATTTGGAACCCGAAATCTACAACCTGAAAGTATTGGAAGAATTTCAGGCTGCACTTCGAAGAAACGGAGCGAAAGATTATCCGATACATATAAAGCTCGATACCGGAATGCACCGCATGGGGTTCATGCAATCCGATTTAAACGAATTAATCGAACGAATCACCAATAAGGAGCACTTCTACATTCGCTCGGTATTTTCTCATTTGGCAGGAGCCGACGAAGAACAGCACGACGATTATACTCGCCGGCAAATCGAATTGTTCAAGCAATGGAGCCATAAAATCTGTCAGCACTTTTCATATCCCATCGATCGACATGTGCTAAATTCTGCCGGAATCGAACGATTTATCGATGCGCAGTTCGAAATGGTTCGTCTCGGAATTGGTTTGTATGGCATTAGCGCAGTTCATCAGGATAAACTCATGAATGTGAGCACGCTTAAAACCACTATATCTCAAATCAAGCAAATCTCTAAAGAAAACACCATTGGCTATGGGCGCAAAGGCTTTATCCATAAAGATACCCGAATCGGAATCATCCCCATTGGCTATGCCGACGGATTTAGCCGCAAACTAAGCAATGGTGTAGGCAGGGTAATGGTGAATGGCCAGCTGTGTCCAGTTGTGGGCAATGTATGCATGGACATGAGCATGATAGACCTTAGCAATGTGCAAGCCAAGGAAGGCGACACCGTTACCATTTTTGGCAACGATTACCCGGTAAGCAAACTAGCCGAACAGCTCGATACCATACCTTACGAAATTCTCACAACAGTATCGCGCCGTGTTAAGCGCATTTACTTGCAAGAATAACGATAAGCTGCATCGCATCACCCAAAATGCAAATTGGCAAACATTAATGCAGCAATACTTCGTTTCTATTTTTTAACCATCAAGTTTTATATCGGTTTGGATATTTAAGATGTGGTTTTTACGATTTTGAATCATGCCCTGAACAGGGCTAAATTTGAGTAACCGCCCATAAAATGGGCGGATAAAACAGTTCGCTTCGCTACGGTTCCCCGAAGGGGGTAAACTCCTGAATGTTTACCCCCCTTCGGGGAATTACGAACATCTTGTAAACCGCCACCCGTTTCACAGGTGGTTACTCAAATTTAGCCACTTCGTGGCATACCATAAAACCTAAGTTTTGTATCATTTATAAAATCAACAATTTGATTCGCATAGTATTATAAGTACTTGAAATGCTTAAAAGCTCTCAATTTTAACTTAAGGCACTTTAAGTACTTTTAACTCTTGATTCGCATATTTTTACAAACAACATAAGCGCTTTTTTTTGAAGCTTCCCAAATTTCCCGGAAGTTACTCCTGTTTGTTTTGAACCAATCTGAAAATGCCGGAAGGCTCTCACGTTTATTTTCATGCAATCCGAAAACGCCGGAAGATTCTCCTGTTCATTTTGAAGCCACCTTAATTTTCCGGAAGATTCTCCTGTTTATTTTGAACTAATCTGAAAACCTCGGAAGGTTCTCATGTCTATTTTCATACTTTCGATAGAATATGGTAGATATTTCTGATTTTTTTCAAAAAAAATCTTAAATAAAAGAGTTTAATCTCCTTAATTCTACAGCCCTCGTTATGAACGGAATCTTTAAAAATTTTCGATAATAAAATATTGTGACTTATCTATAAAATGAATAGTTGAGCGTGTGTATTTTATCTAATTAAAATTTGTATTTCAAAATATGTTTAGTAGCTTTAGTCTCATTAATAATAAAAAAACAATTAAAAATGATAAAGAACCTACCCTTTTATCATCTTAGAGTAGATGAGTATCACACACTATCTTTGCAGGTTGTATCACTATTGAAGAAACAAACTCTCGAAGATCCACAATTAAACGTAATGCATACTAAAATTCAGGAAGCAATCGACAAGTTCGATAAAGCCTATCTGAAGCCTGGTAGTAAGCTAATGACGATAACGGTAAAAGAGGCTGACGATAATCGAGATAAGAAATTCAAGGCTTTTCGCTTTTTGGTAGAGGCTTGTTGGTTCAGAAACAAACAGGAATGGAATGATGACCCTGCTTTGGTAATGGAAACACTTCGCCTGTATGGTTGGACTTTGTATGCAGATTCCTATGCTATTGAAACCTCTCGTTTAAACAAGATGATTAATGCCATTGATGAGTCAGCAGAATTGACTGCGGCGGTTACCAATATTGGTGCTAAGGAATGGTACGATGAGTTGAAGCAATCTCAGAAGGATTTTGAAACGGTGTATGAGGCAAGAAATGCGAAGAATGCTTCTGCTCCTGACATTAAAACGGAGGATGCAATCGTACAGCTGCGTCAGTATTTCCAAGTATTGTTTAAGTACGTGGAATCTATGGCTGAGATGGGAACCAACCCTGTCTATGTAAATATCTGTAATGAAATAAATGAAATGATTGCTCCTTTACAAACGGCTGTAAATCTTCGAAAGAAGAAGCCGGAAGATATTGTCAATTAATAGTATTATTTAATAAAAGTTTAATAGTAAATCAGTAGATTTTAATCTTTATCAGAACAATATAATTATGAAAAATGCATTTAGAAACTATATTATTCTTTTTTTTGTTTTCAGTATTGGATTGTTTCTCGGTGAATGGTTATTAGATATTGTGATATCATCTACACGAAACGATTTAAGAGAAGAGTTAATCGAGTCAATAGTTATTGGAGCAATAGTTGCAATTCTTTTCGTTCTTGGTAATAAATCACTACGTGAAAATAAAACAGATTGAATAATAGTTCAAAATTAATAGCATCAACACATAAGTTTAATTTGATCATCTCTTCAAGTACTTTCAACAAAAACATTTATTCTGTATTCCTTACTTAAAGTGATGATATCAAGCACAACGAATATGAACTTTAGAAAAACCTTGCACCTCCCTGATATTCCCACTCCAGGTGGGATTATCAGTAAAGAATATTGAGGTATTGATAACCTCAGAATATCAAACAAAACATTTAAGCACTAAAAAAGAGGCGCAGTTTCCAACGCCTCTCTAATATTGTTTTTAATAGTTAACCTAATTTACTGATTCTGTCAAGGCGTACCCTGTCTAGAATTTTAATTTTTCTTCCGTCGATAGCAATAACACCTTCGCTTGCAAAAGTTGATAAGGTACGAATGGCATTAGAAGTTGTCATGTTCGATAGGTTTGCAATATCTTCTCTCGATAAGTAAACCTTAATGGTAGCTTCATCTTCTTCGAAACCATACGTGTCGCGAAGAAACAATAACGATTCAGCCAATCTGCCACGAATGTGCTTTTGCGTAAGAGTAATGGTTCTGTTATTCGAAAATCCAAGCTCGGTTGATAACGAGCGGATAATAGATAGTGCCAATTCAGCATTCGAACGAATTAACTTTAGAATTAAGTCGTAGCTAACAGTACAGGTAATCGAATCTTCAATTGCCACAGCCGAAGCAATGTTGTTTTCTTCAGCAAATAAAGCGCGGTAGCCAATAAAACCAATAGGCTTAGCCATACGAACAATTTGCTCGCGTCCGCCAACACCTTCTTTAAAAATTTTAACTTTCCCCTCCGATAAACAAATTAAACCAATAGGCCTTTCACCCTCTTTGTAAATGTATTCGCCTTTCTTGAAAAAAGAGCAAGTCATGTTAGACTTCAGATCTTCTTTCTCGGCCCGAGTAAGAACATTAAATACAGAGTTAGGGCTATTGATTACTTCTCCACAAATAGTCTCTCTTGACTTTCTTTCATTCTCAATCATCACAATAATCGGATATGGTTATAAAAAATATACTTGCATGTTTTAAAACAGCTCAAAAATATACAAATGAATTTAATTGGGAAAACGAATAGAGAAAAATATCGTTATTTAGACAGTGTTCGACAGCATATTATTTTATAGGTATTTCTACTCATTTGCTAGTGTTTTGCAACCAGTGGAATTTTACGTCCAAACCCGAAAGCCTTAGATGAAACACGTAATATAGGTGGTGTCTGAAATCTTTTGTACTCATTCATGTTTACCAAACGAATTGCTTTTTCAACTGTCTCTTTCTCGAAACCATCTGCAATAATTTCATCAGATGACATATTTTTTTCTATATATCGATATAAAATACCATCCAAAATATCGTAATCGGGCAAAGAATCAGAATCTTTCTGATCAGGACGTAATTCGGCCGATGGAGGTTTTACAATTGTATTTTCAGGAATAATTTCTTTGTCTTTGTTCATGAACCAAGCCATCTTAAATACATCCGTCTTGTATACATCTCCTAAAACCGACAAACCACCGTTCATGTCACCATATAAAGTTCCGTAGCCAACGGCAGCTTCACTTTTGTTCGAAGTATTTAGCAGAATATGGCCAAATTTATTTGACAATCCCATTACCAAGGTTCCACGTATTCGGGCCTGTATGTTCTCTTCGGCAACATTAAAAGGCAAATTACCAAAGCTAGGTTTCAGAGCTTTTTGAAACTCTGAGAAAATATCCTGAATATTTACAATTTCATACTCAATGCCTAAATTTTCCGCCAAATCAACAGCATCTTTAATCGAATGATCCGATGAAAATTCCGATGGCATTAACAAGACACGAACATTTTCTTTTCCCAAAGCCCGCTCGGCCAAAACCACAGTTACTGCAGAATCGATACCACCCGAAAGGCCTAAAGTGGCCTGCTTAAAGCCCATTTTACCAAAGTAATCTTTTAATCCAAGTACCAGGGCATCATGAATTTTTTCGATATAATCAACTTCCGTATTTTCAATAGATTTTTCTTCAATTTCATCAATATCAATTACCTTATAATCTTCTTCGAAATACTTTAGTCTGCAAGCCACGTCACCTTTCGAATTTAGAACCATTGAATCGCCATCGAAAATTAATTCGGTATGTGCACCAATCTGATTTACATACACAATTGGCAAATTGTAACGTTCCGTGGTCGATTTTAGAATGTTGGTTCTGTAATCTTGCTGATTGTATGAGAAAGGAGAAGCAGCAATGTTTACAACAAAATCAGGCTGAAGCTTGCTCAACTCTTCCATTGGCGAAATGGTATAAAGTTCCGATTTTGCAAAATTGTTATCCGTTGGTTGCTTTTCCCACAAATCTTCGCAAACAGTAATGGCAATTTTTTTGCCTTTGTATTTTACCAGCGAAAAATCGGTATTGGGTTCGAAATATCTGTATTCATCGAAAATATCATAGTTGGGCAATAAAGTTTTGTTGTGAATACTTTCTATCTGACCTTTATTCATGAAATAGGCCGAATTGTATAAATTCTTTCCTTTGGTATTAGGATTAATAGAAGGTCCACCTACAACGGCAGCAATACCAGTACAAACTTTGGCTACTTTTTGCAATGCAGATTGAGTACGCTCAATAAAATCTTTTCTCTCAAGCAAATCTTTAGGAGGATATCCACAAATTGCCAATTCCGAAAATACCACCAAATCAACATTTTCGTTTTTAGATTTTTCTATTGCTGATATAATTTTATCGGTATTGCTTTCAAAATTACCAATATGATAGTTTAATTGGGCTAATGCTATTTTCATTTTCCTTTAAAAAATGAGATATCAGATTCAAGAATTAATCTGAACTCTGTTGTTATTATATGTGTGAAGATTAAAGTTTGATTGTGAAGTACGTTCTCATCTAATACCAATTTTATTTTGGAATGAGCGTTAAATTGTTTTGAATATTTTGAGTTTAGACAAGTTAAAAAATTAAGGCATAGCAGAGTTACGGCGCAATTTTTTAATGAAGTGTAAACTTAAAATAGCAGAAGAATAATGC
>JAOARS010000272.1 GCA_025210415.1 Marinifilum sp.
CCTCAATCATTTTGAAATAAATGGTATAAGTGGTTGTTTCCGGGAATTTGTAATTACCAGACATAGAGTTTGAGATATTTATCTCATCCTGAACATGCAAAATTATAAATGCCTTGCTCCCTTTACTTCAGATTGTAAATCTGAAACAACTTTAGCTTACACCTTGATTTGCATGAATAAGGGCTATAAGTGAAAGAATTGTACAAGGGTATAACATACTTATTCGCATTCTTTCACGGTTTATACCATTTTCAATAAATTTCTTCTGAAACTGGCAATGGAAATAGAGGTAAGAACAGCTCCAATTCCTAGCAGAATTAACATTTTGGGTAATATATCTACCAGAGGTAATTGTCTCCAGAAAATATCGAAGAATCCTTCCATTGCCCAGTAGTTTACAGAAACCACGGCTAGTTTTTTCATGATTGCCGGCATAAAGAAAAGTGGCATCATACTTCCGCCTAAAGCCGAAATTACAAGAATAATAAGGGTAGATAAACTTTCAACTTGCTTTCTGCTTTTGCATACCGAAGCCATAAAAATTCCAAAACTGGAACAAGCTATTGCAGCACAAAGTATCATTAGAACAAGAGCTGGCAGGTTGATGAAAATATTTAAGCCCAAAGCCAACCAGGAATAAATGAACATTACCGTTAATTGAAGTATTGCCATAAATAGAGTTGACAACATTTTGCCATATAAAATGCCTGATGGACTAACAGGAGCAATTAATAATCGTTTAAAAGTTCCATCTTCTTTTTCTTTAAGCAAAGATGCACCGCTTGCTGAAACACTAAACAACAGCATCATTATGGCAATACCGGCAATGGCTTGAACCAATCCAAGATTACCATCTTTTTTCTCGCTCACTAAAGCTGTCATTGGAAGTGCCGAATTCTTTTCCATTTCTGATGATTTTTCAGAATTATCGAAATCCAGGAATTGCTCATCAACTTTAGCTTGAATCTCTTCAATTTCTGAATCTGCCAAATCTGGATTACTGTCTTTTATCCAGGAACTAACTTTTCCTTTAATCCCTCTTTTCATGCTTATTCCGAAAAGATTCGACCATAAAGCCTGCTGTAACAATCCCATTTCAACTTCTTTGGCTTCATCGTAAAACAATTCCATAGGAACCTTTTTGCCAGCTTCAACAGAATCCTGAAATCCTTTGTACAACACCAGAACAGCAGTTCTTTTCCCTTTCTTAATTAAACTCTCGGCCTCTTCGTATGTTTTAGGATGCAATTTTAGTCCTTCTTCCGCATCCAGAGTTGTAAAAACTTCCTTAGAAAGTTCGGTATTATCCTGATCGGTAAAAAGTAAATTGATTGGTTGTGATTTTTCTGATTTACCTATTCCACCATACATTAAAGCGAAAATGGTAATTAGTGCGATAGGTAAGAGTAGAGATAAGAAAACGGCTGTTTTATCTTTAAAATATTGCTTGATATCTTTTAATGCTATTGTAAACATGTTGTTTTGTTTAAAGTTGGATAGAAATTAATCGCGTAATGATTTGCCGGTCAATTCAAGGAAAATGCTTTCCAAACTTAGGCTTCTGATGTCAATTTTATCAAGTAAAAGTTCCGATTGCGAACACAATTGAATTAATTCCGGTAGCTCTGCATTTGCTTGTGATGAAGAAAGAATCAAATGATCTTTATTAATTAATAATTGGCCCTTATATTTCTCACTTAGTTTTTCCAAACCATTTTTTTGTGGATTTGAATATTTTAAATGAATTTCCTCTTTGATCGAAGAGCTGGCTTTTAATTCATCAAGAGTTCCTTCTGCAATTATTTTACCTTCATCAATAATGCCAATTCTGTCGCACAATCGTTCGGCTTCTTCCATATAATGAGTGGTGTAAATCATTGTTAACCCGCGCGAATGAAGTTCCTCTATTACTTCAAAAATCAGATTTCTACTTTGCGGATCAATCCCAACGGTTGGTTCATCCATGAATACAATTTTAGGATCGTGAAGCAAAGCAGCAGCGATATTAATCCTTCGTTTCATACCACCTGAATAGGTTTTTACCTTGTGGTTTTTTCTATCTGTAAGTCCAAGAAATTCTAAAAGCTCATCACTTTTGGTTTGGAGTTTTTTACCTTTAATTCCATACATTGTTCCCCAGAAATTAAGATTTTCAGAAGCAGTAAGGTCTTCATACAAAGCAATTTCTTGTGGAACCACACCAATTAGTTTTTTACATTCCGATAAATTTTGGTACAGAGATTTATCTTCATAGAATATTTCTCCCCGATCAGGCTTAAGTAAAGAACTTAAAATGCTAATGGTAGTAGTTTTACCTGCTCCGTTTGGCCCGAGCATACCATAAAGCTCACCTTTTTTAATTGATAGATTTACATTGGAAAGGGCTTTAAGCTCCTTGTATGATTTAGATAAGTTTTTTGCAACAAGCATAATGATTGTGTATGGTTAGCGAGAACTAATTTACACAACTTAAATAGGATTATAAAATCGATTTTAGAATTAGCGAAGCAGGGCTACATTTCCTTTTTTAAGCATTTTCTTGCCATCCGGATAAGTAACTTCTAATACATAAACATATACATCGATATCTTGTAGTTCACCTTTAAAGCAGCCATCCCATCCGATATTTAAGTTTTTGGTTTCGAATATTTTTTGTCCCAATCGGTTATAAATCACCAGAGTGGCATTTTTAATATCAGATCCGTGAATAAACAACTTATCATTGTGTCCATCGCCATTAGGCGAGAAAGCTTTTGGCAAACCTACAAACGGATAATCTTCAAGAAATCCTACCTCAATTGTATCCTGGGCTATGCAATTGTGTTGGTTTGTAACTTTAACCCAATATTCACCTTCCTTGCTTACAGTTATTTTTTGAGTGATTTCGCCTGTTGACCATGTATAAAAACAGTTTGCAGTTCCGGCATCAAGTACAATTCCTTGCTTAGGATATGAAATTAAATCCTGGCCAAGATTTACATTTGGCACTTCCTTGGTTGTAAGCTCAATACAGTCAGATTCCATATTGCCATTTGCATCTGTTACTTCGAGGCAGAATTGACCCTGTTTTTTCAGATATGTTTCAGGAGCATCACATTTTGTTCCTACCCAGTTATAGGTGAGAGGAGCTACAGGATTTCCTTCAAGTTGTACACTTACATATATCGAATCGCCTTTGCATATGGTTTGATCTTCGCCCAGGAATACACCAAACTTTTGTCCGTTTTTATAATCAATGAATAATGTGTCTTTATTTGAACAACCAAATTGATCCGAAACCTCAACCACATAAATTCCTCCGCTATTGACTTCAATGGTTTGAGATTTTGCACCATTATTCCAGATATAACTGGCACCAGGATTTTTAGCATCAAGTATTGCAGTTTCGCCTTCCCACAGCACCAAATCAGGACCTAAATCAACAATAGGATTTGGATGATATTGAATTTTTGTACTTGCCGATTTCCAAAAACCATCAGGATCTGTAACTGTTACCGTATATTCTCCGGCAGTTTCAATTGGAATTTCTGGTTCGGCCGAACCGGTATTCCATTCAAAAGAATAATCTTGATCGATTGACAAGCTGGGGCTTAAAGTCATTTTTTCATTGCCACACATGTGAATAATCTCAGGCAATTCAATTGTAAAGATTTCATCCTGAAGTTTGGCTTTAAAATTTTTTGTATTGGAACAGCCAAATTCTGATGTTTTGCTTACCGAATAATTACCACTCTCAGAAAATGTATTGGTTGCATATGTACTACCATCCGACCACAAATAGGTGCAATTTTTTTCGTAGATATCAATAATATGTTCCTGATCCAATAGCACAACTAAATCATCAATTGGAATGTGTGGTACATCATGCACGTTAACATCAACATATGTACTTACCTTTTGTTGGTCAGCCAAATCGGTAACTGTTAACTCATATGTTCCGGCCTTGCTTACAGTAATCGATTTGCTTGTTTCACCATTGCTCCATTTGTATTTATATTCGGAAGGAAGATCTATAACCGGAATTAATTCACAAGAATCTCCTTTACAAATGTTTTTGGTGTCACCTAACTCAACATCAAAACTTTTCACAAGCTCAATACCAGCATAAATGGTGTCACTATTACAGCCAAAAGCATCAATCTCGATTAATTTAAAAATGCGAGCACCATCTTTTTCCGGCCATTCAATTTTTAAGTCAATTTTTTGTCTGTTGGCTTCAATTTTACTACTATTTTCGAGCATTTTAGCTCCTTCGGGCAGAACAACATCGTATGTAGAGTTTTTGCCAATTTTAGCACTGTATTTTTGAATAGAATTGATTTTTGCTTTGGGAAAATAATCGTTGAATTCAGGGCCAGGCAATGGTAGTATTTGTATGGTTGCCGATCCTGATTCATCAGGAATTGTAAGAGGAGTTAAATCTTCGAGCCAGGCTTTTTTTAATTCGATGGTATAATTCTGAATTTTACCGCTTAAATTTCTTAAAAATAGTGATATCTCATATTCTGAAAGCTCAATAGCTTTGTTGCCATTAAGAATTATTGCCGGGCTGTTGTTGATTGAATAACTGACAAACCATTTTTTACCTTCGGGCCCTTTAAGCAATAGCTTAATCTCTTGCGTTGGAAGTATTTCTCCATTGCTTGCCGAGCAGTACATGGCTTTGTAATCAGCAATCATTTTAACCACATCAGCTTCATCTTTATCATTTTGTGCAAACAAGGTAAAAGGCAATATAAATGCAAAAAAGACCAGTAGAATCTTTAAAAAGAAATGGAATAATATGTGGCGTAATCTTGTCATGGGCGACAATATTTTCTGAAAAACAAGAAATTTATTCTATAAGTTTTCGATATAAAGATACTTCAAATTTCTCAATTGGTAAATTCTTATCGGATATTTAAATGAATTCATCTATAAAAACAATACGTTAGTCAGGATAAATTGTTTTGTCTGATTCTGACATGAAATGCTTTTGTGTATAAAAAAATCGATAGTGTAACATCGGTTACAATTTATTATTACGCGAGAATCTACATTTGCAATAGAAAATCAATAAAAATCGACTTCATTATGGAGAATCAATATTTTAATACCACAGATAGTTTGCTTGATATTTGTACAAAATACCCTGAAACAGTGAAAATTTTTGTTTCAAATGGATTCAAGCAATTGGAGGATGAAAAGAAGAGAGCTCTTTTTGGAAAATCACTTTCTTTAGAGATGGCTTTAAAGATGAAGAAGTTGAATGTGGATACTTTTACTGCATTGTTGGTGGAAGGTATTGATTCGAATCGTGGCCAGGTAGATGGCGACCTGAACCAGAAAACAAAAGAAAAGAAAGATGACTCGGTTCATGTGCAAGGATTGTTACCATGTCCGGTTAGAGTTCCTTTGGTGGAAGGTATTGATTCTTTTATTGCAGACTATGAAAAGAAATACAATAATGAAATCGTATACGATTTAAAGGCGGCATCGATGGGGTTGGATTGGTTGATTGATGATGTAATTAATCAGGAAAATACCGATAATTTGGCTGATATATTTATTTCCGCAGGTTTCGACTTATTCTTCGACGAAAAGTTGATGGGTAAATTTAAAAAGCAGGGCGTATTTAAAGATAGTACTGGATTCGACCGATTGAATAAAGATTTTGACAATGATGAGATTTGTTTGAAAGATCCGGAAGGACATTATTCTATGATTGGTGTGGTTCCGGCAGTTTTTCTGGTAAACAAAGATGAATTGGGCGACAGGCCGGTACCTCGTACCTGGGCAGATATTTTTAAGCCTGAATTTAAGAGAAGCGTAAGTTTGCCAATTAGCGATTTCGATTTGTTCAACTCAATGTTGTTGCACATTTATAAAGCTTATGGCGAAGAAGGAGTAAAAGGCTTAGGAGCTTGTTTGCTGGAAAGTATGCATCCATCGCAAATGGTAAAATCGCATACCAAAAAGAACGAAAAGCCAGCAGTTACCATTATGCCTTATTTCTTTACCAAAATGGTTAAAGTTGGTGGGCCAATGATTGCAGTTTGGCCAGAGGATGGGGCAATTATCAGCCCAATATTCATGTTGACAAAGAAAGATAGGTTGGATAAAACACAACCTGTTATCGATTTCTTTGCATCAGAAGGGGTAGGAGAAATTCTTTCTCATCAGGGATTGTTCCCAAGTATTAACCCAAATGTTGATAACAAGCTGCCGGAAGAAAATAAATTTATGTGGTTAGGTTGGGATTATATCAATAGTAATGATATTGGTTCTTTAATTACAAAATGTGAAACCATATTTAAAAAATCCATACAAGATGAATCTTTTGCTAATATGGGGCCATTAAGTTATACGCCTAATAACTAATTAGTGAATATAAATTAACAATTTTCGATTTAAACAACACAGCATATGAACTTAGTTACAGTATCAGGGCCTCCTTCGTCGGGAAAAACAGCGGTAATTTTAAAAACCATCGATTCGTTTCAGAAACGCGGGTTGGAAGTGGGAGTGGTAAAATTCGATTGTCTTTATACCGACGATGATATTTTATACGAGAAAGCAGGAGTTAAGGTAAAGAAGGGATTGTCGGGATCACTTTGTCCTGATCATTATTTTGTTAGTAATATCGAAGAAGTTACGCAGTGGGGAATTAAAGAAGGATTGGATATTTTAATAACCGAGAGTGCAGGATTGTGTAACCGTTGTTCGCCGTATGTAAAAAGTGTAACTGCAGTTTGTGTAATCGATAATTTAAGCGGAATTAATACTCCAAAGAAAATTGGGCCGATGTTGAAATCTGCCGATATTGTAATCATTACAAAAGGAGATATTGTGTCGCAGGCAGAGCGCGAAGTATTTGCATCGCGAGTTAATACTGTAAATCCCGGAGCCAGCATTATGCACGTTAACGGATTAACAGGCCAGGGAGCTTACGAATTAAGTACTTTGTTGTACGATGAAAAAGTTGAGGTGAAAACATTGGTGGGTGAAAAACTTCGGTTCTCAATGCCATCGGCTTTGTGTTCCTATTGTTTGGGCGAAACCAGAATTGGTGAAAGTTACCAAATGGGTAATGTCCGAAAAATTGATATGGAAGACAAGAAGAAAAAAGGTTAGAAGTACTTAAAGTTATAAAATAACTAAGGCATTTTAAGTACTCAAGGCACTTTAGGCACTTGTTGATTTAAGCAGATATAATTAAAGATTAATAATTGCCTAAAAAAGAACTCAAAATATAGATACAGTATGATCACAACACAAGATATAGAACAAAAAACAATTGCCGATTTGTTTGAGCAATATCCTTTTCTTCCCGGATTTTTTGAGGAAAACACCTTGGAGGTAGATGGACAAATTGACGAAAAACTAGATGATTTTCTAAACATTTTAGATGACGAAGAAGAAAAGGAAAACAGAGCTATGGACAAAACCCAGGTTATGGAATCTATGGCTGAATACATTACTCAAATGTTGGCTTTTCTTGGTGAAGATGAGGATGAAGGAGTTCACAATATTACTTTATTGCCGGGAACGAATAAGTCTGGCGAAGCAGAGCAATTTGGCAAGCTAACCATTAATAAAAGTGAAATTGTTTGTATTGTAGGCCCAACAGGTTCGGGTAAAAGTCGTTTGTTGGCCGATATCGAATGGGTAGCTCAGAACGATACGCCAACATCCAGAACCATTTTGGTAAATGGTGAAAAAGGCGATAAAAAGTGGCGCGTAACTTCGGGCCACAAGTTGGTTGCTCAGTTATCTCAGAACATGAATTTTGTTATGGATCTTTCGGTTTATGAGTTTCTTGAGTTGCATGCGCAAAGCCGATTGGTTGAAGATGTTGAAGGTGTGATCAATAAGATATTTGAACAAGCCAATAATTTAGCGGGCGAAAAATTCAGTTTGGATACTCCAATTACCAGTTTAAGTGGAGGACAATCGAGAGCTTTGATGATTGCAGATACGGCTATTCTAAGTAAATCGCCAATTATTTTGATTGATGAGATTGAGAATGCAGGTATCGATCGAAAGAAAGCATTGGAACTGTTGGTAGGTGAGGAAAAGATTGTATTGATGGCAACTCATGATCCTATTCTGGCTCTTATGGGACACAAAAGAATTGTAATTCAGAATGGTGGTATCCATAAGGTTATTGAAACCAGCGATGAAGAAAGAAATCTTTTGTCGGAACTGGAAAGAATGGATGCAGTAGTTCAAAACATGAGAACCCGCTTGCGTTACGGCGATACGATTCGTAAAGAAGATATTGGGTTTTAATTACGAATTACGATTTAACAATTACGAATTAAATAGTATTAAAATAAAATGTCGTTTGGAATTGCTTTAACTTCTAATGATTAATTGCGAATGACTAAAATAGGAGGAAATAATTATGCATGACGGATGCGCAGGAAGTTTTGAGAACGGAAAACAAGTAGTTGATAAGATTAGAATGATGGGTTTTGCTCAGCAGTTAATGCCAATGCCTATGGATATTGAGTGTCATGGTTGTAAGGAGACATTTACGATGGAAGAATTCGAAGGGCACTGCCCGAAATGTGATATGGTACATGGTGTAACACCTTGTCATGCTTTCGATCCTAACAACATTATGGCTGCAGGTGTAGGATACTAAATAAGCAGAGTTCGATTAAAAATATGGCCACAGTTTGAATTGTTATGGGTTAAATCTCTGGCAATTGATAATGTCCCAATGGAGTTTTTCTGTTGGGATTTTATATCATTTAAAAGCTTTTTATTTTTGATGCTCTCGCTAAAGTGAGGGGATCAATTGTAAACCACAATACAGAAAATACAGTTTTGTTTTCATCAACTGAGAGCATCACTTAAAGTGATACCCTCAGGGCACCTGTATTTCGTATCCCGACTAAAGTTCGGGTTACGAGTAAATCCACAATGCAAAAATGTAGTTTTGTTTTCATCAACTGAGAGCATCACTTGGCGTGATACCCTCAGGACACCTGTGGTTCCAAAAGCTTTTTATTTTTGATGCTCTCACTAAGGTGAGGGTATCAATTGTAAACCACTATACAGAAAATACAGTTTTGTTTTCATCAATTGAGAGCATCACTTAAAGTGATATCCTCAGACGTAGGCTGTGCAACATTGAAAAAAAACTTCAGTCAGGATTTTAATAAACCTCTTCTTTTAAATCTTGTATTTTCAAATAGATAAGCATTGGATACAGTTGCATTTTGAG
>JAOARS010000273.1 GCA_025210415.1 Marinifilum sp.
GCCTGCTTTTGGCATAAATTTCCTCAAATCCCCTCGAAATATCCCGATATTCCTTCGAAAATTTGAGAAAATTTCTACTCAAAATCAGTGCAAACTGTGACAATATTTTTAATCGAACTCAGGTTAATATGTCTTTGGTTGAATTTTTACAAAGCCATGATTGTTTTCACAACATTTTCAGCTCCTTCACCAATTTGTGCAATTGTTGCATCGAGCATATAACATGGAGTGGTTACAATCTTATTTTCTTTATCGAAAACAATTTCACCATGATTTGTATTTACATGAGTTGCTCCTAATGAAGTAATGGCTTCTGCAGTTCCGGCATCCTGGCCAATTGTAACTTCAACTTTGCCTAAAATTTTAGCAATTAGGGCAGGAGCAATGCAAAGAGCTCCAATTGGTTTGCCAATCTTGTGCATCGCTTTCAGTGCTGTTTCAACATCAGGATTTACATCACAATCAGGCCCTTTAAATGCGAAAGTGCACAGATTTTTTGCCACGCCAAATCCACCAGGAAATAGAATTGCATCAAACTGATTTGCATCGAATTCTTTTACATCTTTGATATTTCCCCTGGCAATTCTTGCCGCCTCAATCAATACATTTCTTTTTTCTGGCATTTCTTCTCCTGTAATGTGATTGATTACATGGTATTGATCGATATTAGGTGCAAATATCTCATATTCACCTCCGTTTTTCGAAATGGCATATAATGCTAAAGTAGCTTCGTGAATTTCCGATCCATCGTAAACACCGGAACCAGCTAATACGACTGCAAATTTTTTCTTTGAGTTCATGCTTGTATGATTTAATATTTTAAACGCAGATAATTTTAATTTTAGATGATTTACGCTGGATATTTATTACTTTAAAAGCTACAAAATCAATAAATAATAGTTCCAAGTGGAAACCAAACGTATTTTCATAGCAATAAAGATAAATAATACCGATCAAATTCGTGCGATTTTTCGACAAGTTCAGTTGGATTTAAAGGATGAATGGATAAAGTGGGTTGATCAAAAAGGATTGCACATTACCTTGGGGTTTATTGGTACTACTGATGTGAGAAAAATTGGATTAATTGTAAATCGATTACGAAGCTGTGCAGGTAAATTTTCTCCCTTTAGCTTACAGCTTAAATCTTTGGGTGCATTTCCGTCATTAAATAGGGCACGAGTGTTATGGATTGGTGTAAATTCGGACAATGTGATTTATGAATTAAGAAGTGAAATTGTGAAACAATTGGAATATATTGTTGAAATTTCGGATACTAAATTTTCACCACACCTTACAATTGGCAGAATAAAACACGGTGTAAAGAAACCAGGAATGGTTAAAGCAGCATTGGAAACATATGCTAGTTGGTGCGACAATGAATTATTGATTGATGATTTTGTATTAATGGAAAGCAAATTATCTAGACAAGGACCAAGCTATAAGGTGATAGAGAGTTTTGTATTGATGCCTTAATAATTTTTACTATCTACATTGTGGATTAAAATGTTATTACAGAGCGTTTTATTTAACGATATAATTTGTGCCTGGGCCAATCCCATGTTTCTCTATCAAGTTTTTCTCTATTAATCCGGGTAGTATTCTTTTGACAGTAGGGGTAGGTATACCTAATTTCTTCGCTATTTCACCAGACTTACAACCTGCATGATTACCTATGAATGTTAAAATAGATTTTTCTTTTGGGGATAATTTAGTCTCAACTCCTACTGATTCAAGCTTTTTCATTAGTAGTTCCTGGATATTCCCAAGAGCGTTAAAGAAAAAGTTAATCCATTCTGTAATATCCTCATTAGGTCTTTGAGATTGACAACTTCTTAATACACGATAGTATTCTGTTTTTCTCCTTTCTATTTCGTGTTCAAAACTCACATATTGAATCCATTTGTAACCATGTTTTAGCAATAGTAAGGTTGATATTAATCGGCTTAACCTTCCGTTTCCGTCTTGAAATGGATGAATACTTACAAAATCATAAGCAAATAACGCACTTTTTACAAGTGGATGAATCTTATTATCATTATTATACCAGTCGATCAGTTTCCGCATAGCATCCTGAGTCGGAAATCCAGCTTCAGTTGTTTGGAATACTATCTGTTTTGTTCCATCTGGTAGATTTGCTTCAACTGCATTGCTATGCTGTTTGTAATCTCCTTTATGCCATTCATCTTTACTACTGTGTTTTAATAGGATATTATGAAGATTTTTCAAATTATTTTCTGTTATCGCAATATTGGTGTAGGATTCAGCAATCAGATCCAATGTTTCAAAATACCCGACAACTTCTTGTGAATCTCTATCTACGATTTTTGTTATATCGATCTCTCGCAATAATACTTCTACTTCTTCATCAGACATTTGAGAACCTTCAATTCGCGTTGATGCTCCAACACTTCGAACTGTGGCTATCGATTTTAGTTGTTTAAGACTTTGCCCTTCCTTTTTTTCTATTGTTGACCATGAAGCATCAAATCTATCAATCTGACTAATTAGTCGAATTAATTCCCAATCAATATTTAATCTAAATGTATGTACTTTATTTTCCATACTTTAAATATATAAATTTCTATCAGATTGATACGATATGATTCGATTGTATTCGATAATTATTCGATAATTCTGATACGATATGATTCAATAATATACGATAGCGGTTCAATATAATTCTCTATAACCAGGTGAAATATTAGAAAGATTTTACAACTCTATTGCTTGAATTCTTAATCTTTATACAGAATATGAAACTGTATTTATAGCATCGATCTTGTTCCTTAATGATGTTTACTCTTCTCTATTCTTTTTTTAATTGCGATTAAGATGTAAATTTGGGCTACAAAAAAATAACAAATATGATTACAATAGAAACATTGGTGTTTAATCACTGGCAAGAAAATACATACATATTACATGACGAAACTGGCGAAGCAGTATTAATTGATTGCGGAGTTTTTTTCGAAGAAGAAGGAAAGAAACTAATTGATTTTGTTGAGAAAAAAGGGCTAAAACTGGTAAAACAGCTAAATACTCATCTTCATATCGATCATGTTTTGGGAAATCAATTTATGAAAGATGAGTTCGATTTGTTGACTTGTGCTCATAAAGATGATGAATTCTTGTTGGCAGAGGCTCCTAATTATGCAGTTCGTTTAGGATTGGAAAATGTTGTAGAGCCACCAAAAATGGGAGAGACGATAAAGGAGGGTGATGTGATCAAATTTGGAAATTCGGAACTAAAAGTTTTACATGTTCCGGGACACTCGCCAGGACATGTTGTGTTTTACAATGCAGAACAAAAGTTTGTAATAGCCGGCGATGTGCTGTTCCGTGAAAGTATTGGACGAACCGATCTTCCTTATGGAAATTACGAACAGCTAATTGGTGGAATTAAGGAAAAATTATTGATTCTTGATGATGATGTAGAGGTTTATCCGGGGCATGGGCCTTCCACAACAATAGGGCACGAACGCAACAACAATGTGTTTTTAAAAGGCTTATAGTTTGTTAGTTTTTAGTCATTGGTTTGATTTATAAGACACTTAAAGACAATTTATTACGAAATTACACCTCGAAAGTATAAGTTGCTATAAGCTTGGCAGTTAAAAATATTAACGAATATTGAGATTTAGAATTACGAAATAAAACCGCTTCTTTTTGAAGCGGTTTTTCTTTTATAACGATTAGCGATTGATCTAAAAAACAAAAAGTTAAGATGATTGTTCAATTAGTAAGAGGATGTTGAAAAACAGCGTTTGAAAAGCTTAATTAGCTTCTTGAAAATTTAAATCTTTTGCTACTTTTACATCAATTTTTAAACAACAACAACTAAATAAACAACAATATGGCAAGCGAAAAGTTTGTTTCACGTCACATTGGTCCTCGCAATGGCGATATCAAGACCATGTTGGAAACTGTTGGCGCATCTTCTATCGATGCCCTGATTGAAGAAACTATCCCTTCGGATATTAGAATGGAGAAGGCTCTGAATTTACCGAATGCTTTATCGGAACACGAGTATTTTTCGAAGATTAAAGGAATTGCTGCTAAAAACAAATTGTTCCGTACATTCATTGGCCAAGGATATTACGATACCATTACTCCAGCAGTAATTCAGCGTAATATTTTAGAGAACCCAGGTTGGTATACGCCTTATACACCATATCAGGCAGAGGTTTCTCAAGGTAGATTGGAAGCATTGCTAAACTTCCAAACAATGGTGTTGGATTTAACCAAAATGGAATTGGCTAACTGTTCTCTTTTGGACGAATCAACAGCTGTTGGTGAGGCAATGTACATGATGATGGGACTTCGTTCTCGTGCAAAGAAAAAAGCTGGTGCAAATAAAGTTTTTGTAGATCAAAATATCTATACTCAAACCCTTGATGTATTAAATACTCGTGCAACTCCACTTGGAATTGAGCTGATTGTTGGCGATTACAAATCATTTGAGTTTGATGAAACGGTTTTTGGAGCGATTGTGCAGTATCCTGCAGCAAATGGTAGCATTGAGGATTATGCAGATTTTGTAGAAAAAGCACATGCTGCCGAGGCGTTGGTTTCTGTTGCTGCCGATTTAATGAGTTTGGTATTATTAACTCCTCCGGGTGAATGGGGAGCTGATATTGTAGTGGGTACAACCCAACGCTTTGGTATTCCAATGGGGTATGGTGGGCCACACGCTGCTTACCTGGCATGTCGTGAAGCGTACAAGCGTAACGTACCCGGTCGTATTATTGGTGTAACCAAAGATGCACAAGGTAAGCATGCTGTTCGTATGGCTTTGCAAACTCGCGAGCAACATATCAAACGCGAAAAAGCAACTTCGAATATCTGTACTGCTCAGGCATTGTTGGCTACAATGGCAGGTTTTTATGGAGCTTATCATGGTGCTGAAGGTTTAACAAGAATTGCCAAGCATATTCATGCAGGTGCAGGCAAGTTGTCTGAGGGATTAAAAGCTTTAGGATATCAACAAAATGTTGAAAACTTCTTTGACACAATCGAAGTTGTGCTTCCTGAAGGTGTGGCAATGGAAGAGATCAAAAAAGCTGCTTTAGAAGCTGAAATGAACTTCCGTTATATCGATGAAAAAACAATTGGTATTTCTTCTGATGAGAAGATCAGTAAGGAAGAAATCAATATCATTTTAAATATTTTTGCCAAAGCTGCTGGTAAAACTGCTGAAGCAAACGAAATAGAAGAAAAAATTTACTTTGATGGTAAATTTTCAAGAACAAGTGGTTTCTTAACTCTTGATGTATTCAATCGCTATCGTTCAGAAACTGCGATGATGCGTTACATGAAAAATTTGGAGAGGAAAGATATTGCTTTAAATACTTCGATGATTTCGTTGGGATCATGTACAATGAAATTGAATTCTGCTGTTTCTATGTTGCCAATGAGTTGGCCTGAGTTTGGGGGAATTCACCCATTCGTGCCAATGAACCAGGTTGAAGGATACACTGAAATGATTTCTGAATTGGAGAAATGGTTGTCAGAAATTACTGGTTTTGCAGGATGTACTTTGCAGCCTAATTCGGGTGCTGCTGGTGAGTATACTGGATTGATGGTAATTCGCGAATATCACATTTCTCGCGGAGAAGGACACAGAAATGTAGTTTTAATTCCATCTTCAGCTCACGGAACCAACCCGGCTTCTGTAACAGTTGCAGGTATGAAAGTTGTAATTGTTGATTGCGACGAAAATGGTAACGTAAAATTCGAGGATTTAAAAGCTAAGGCTGAAAAGCATGCTGAAAACTTATGTGCTTACATGATTACTTATCCATCTACCCACGGTGTATTCGAAACCGGGATTAAGGAGATGATGGATGTGATTCACGAAAATGGTGGTCAAGTATACATGGATGGTGCTAATATGAATGCTCAGGTTGGATTAACTAATCCAGGTATTATTGGTGCTGATGTTTGTCACTTGAATTTGCACAAAACATTCTCAATCCCTCACGGTGGTGGAGGCCCAGGTGTTGGCCCAATTGGAGTAGCCAAACATCTTGTAGAATTTTTGCCATCGCACAAGTATGTGAAAACTGGTGGAGCAAATGCAATTACGGCTGTTGCTGCAGCACCATTTGGTTCTGCAAGTGTATTGCCAATTACTTATGCTTATATTGCAATGCTAGGACCTGATGGTTTAACAGATGCAACCAGAATGGCTATTTTGAACGCTAATTATTTGGCTTCATCATTTGAGAAATTAGGCTTTAAAATTCTTTACAAAGGAGAAAACGGACGTGTTGGTCACGAAATGATTTTTGATTGTCGTGAGTTCAATAAATCGGTTGGAATTACTGATACTGATATTGCTAAGAGATTGATGGATTACGGATTCCACGCTCCAACCTTATCGTTCCCGGTGCACGGAACATTAATGGTTGAGCCAACTGAAAGTGAGCCATTGGAAGAGCTTGATCGTTTTATTGAAGCACTGGCCAAAATCAATGAAGAAATGAAAGAGATTGAGGATGGCGTTGCTGATACTGTTGATAATGTATTGAAAAATGCACCACACACACACCTTGTAATGACTGCTGATGAGTGGAACCATACCTATAGCCGTAAAAAAGCTGTGTATCCATTAAGCTGGGTTGCTGATAACAAATTCTGGCCAACAGTAGGTCGTGTAGATGATGCTTTTGGTGATCGTAACCTGATGTGTACTTGTGCTCCTTTAGAAGTGTACAACGAAGAATACGTTGATGCAGATTAATTAGTTGATAAAACAATTATATATAAAATCCGATGATATTGTCTCATCGGATTTTTTATTTTATAAATGTGCAAAAAGAAACAAGGAGACTGCCCCTGTCTCCTTGTTAATGTTCTATTACTAACCCTAAAATTTAACTATGAAATAATGAATTGAAAATAATCCATTAAAATCTATATTACTATTACGCACGAGTTTGAAAAAAGTTTGTAATATTTTTTTGGTTTTGCTTAATTTTCAAGTAGTTATTTTCATAAGATTATAAAGAATCCTTATAAATAAGGCTTTTCACGAGAGCAAAAAAAATGAAAAAAAATAATTTTTTTTTCATTTTTTTCGAATTGATTAAAACTTTTTTATTCAGGCGTTTAAGCTATCTTAAAGTTGAGATTTAGAATTCATTTTCGATAACTAAACTTAAGATATCTTTCAAATCGCGATCCATTGCTTTAACTTGTTTTGGTATAAAACTGTTCGCTGTCATACCCGGAACAGTGTTGGCTTCGAGTATAAATAACTCATCATTTTTAATAATGTAATCCACACGAACAATTCCTTTGCATTTTAGAGCATCATAAATTTCAGAAGAAAGTTTTTGAATACGAATGGTTAATTCCTTTGATATTCTTGCCGGGGTAATTTCTTCAGCCATGTCAGGATCGTATTTGGCCTCAAAATCGAAGAATTCTTTTTTGGGAAGAACTTCGGTAACCGGAAAAACGATGCTTTCCGATTTGGTTTTAACCAATCCACAGGTTACTTCTAATCCATCAATAAACTCTTCTATAATTACTTCTTTTCCTTCTTTAAATGCTTTCTTAATCGCATCGTTTAACTCTTCTGCCTTTTTTACTTTTGAAATCCCAAAGCTGGAACCATCTGCATTAGGTTTCACAAAACAAGGCATTCCCAATTGGTTATCAATTTCCTTAATCGAATAAGATTCGTTTTGCTTTAGAAGAACCGAATTGGCAAAATTAAAGCCTAAACTTTTTAAGTAAGAGTTGCATGCATGTTTATTAAAGCTTAACGAACTACTTAAAACATCACAAGTTGAATGTGGAATTCTTAGTAGTTGTAAGTATCCTTGAAGAATCCCATTTTCTCCTGGTGTACCATGAATCGCAATGTAAGCAAAATCGAATTTGATTTTTTTCTCATCTTTAATGAAACTAAAATCATTTTTATCAATTGCATATTCTTTATTTTCAATTTTTACATTCCAATCCAATCCTTTTAATTCAATTAAATATGGATTATAAAGATCTTTATCAAGGGTATTGAAAATATGATCTGCTGTTTGAAGTGATATTACAATTTCGGCTGAATCGCCACCTGCTATTACTGCAATATTTCTTTTCATGGCTTGTATAGTGCTTTTTATTCTTCTCTACTTGATGTATAATCTCTCCATTTCTGGATTACAGTACTCATGTCTTCCGGAATTTCAGAATCGAACGAAACATACTTGCCACTTACAGGGTGGTCGAATCCAAGTGTTTTGGCATGTAAAGCTTGTCGCGGACAAATTTTGAAACAATTTTGAACATACTGCTTGTATTTTGTAAATGTTGTTCCTTTCAGAATTTGATCTCCACCATAATCGGCATCATTAAAAAGAGGATGGCCAATATGTTTAAAATGTGCTCTAATTTGGTGAGTTCTTCCGGTTTCCAATACACATTCCACCAAATTTACATAGCCAAGCCTTTCCAAAACTCTATAATGAGTAACTGCATGCTTTCCATATTCTCCATCAGGAAAAACATCCATTACCTTTCGGTTTTTTAAATTTCTACCAATGTGTCCGGTAATTGTGCCTTCATCATTTTCCAGGTTTCCCCAAACCAAAGCACGATATTTTCTATCACTGGTTTTATTGAAAAACTGTAATCCCAATTTGGTTTTGGCTTCTTCAGTTTTGGCAATTACCAAAATACCCGATGTATCTTTATCGATACGGTGAACCAAGCCTGGTCGTGGATCTTTGGAATTAAACAACGGTAAATCTTTTAAATGGTGAGCCAGTGCATTTACCAAAGTTCCCGAATAATGGCCATAAGAAGGATGAACAACCATTCCCGGATTTTTATTTACAATCAGGAATGCATCATCTTCATAAACAATATTTAATGGAATATCCTCAGGAATAATTTCAATTTCGCGAGGAGGGTAGCTCAAAACAATGGTAATAACATCATTTGGTTTTACCTTGTAGTTTCTTTTTACTGGTTTGTTGTTTACATTGATACAACCAGCATCGGCGGCTTCCTGAATTTTATTACGAGAAGCATTTTGCATTCTATCAACAAGGTACTTGTCAATTCTAAGTAAGCTTTGTCCAGGGTCAACTTCGAAACGAAAATGTTCGAATAATTCCTGATTATTATCTAATTCCTCTTCAGAATTGAAATTATCTTTTGGTTCTTGTGTCATTACTTTTGCTGTGTTTTAATAAAGCAATTTTCCTAATCTTTGCTGAAGCAACGAATCTGCTTGCTGAAGCTTCAAGGTATCCTTTGTTAACCAAATGTCTATGTTGTTTCCGGGACGAATTTTTCGATCTTCGTTGAATGAAGGATACTGCTTGAATACTTTGGCCTGTATAGAATCAATATGCGATTCTATTGATTCGTCAAACTGTACTTTACCAACATTTAAATTTGACAGAATAATTTTCTCTTTGGCTTGAGAGTTGTTTTTTCCCATTAGATTAGGAGCTAAAACACCATATGTGTTTCCTCTTCCCAACACCAAATCAATAGTTGCACCTTTATCAATCATGCTACCTGCATTAATTGAATCTCCATTGTGTTTGGGATACAGTACAAGGTTGAAAAATTGACTTGAGGCATATTCTAATCGTCCAATTTTAAATCCATTGGTAATTAATAACTCATAAGCCTGACGGAATGAGTTGTCAACCAAATTAGGAAATCTAACTTGTTCTGGCTTGTGTGCATTAATGGTTAAAAACAAATTTCGATTGCGCTTTACAATTGCTCCGGCTAAAGGTCTTTGATCTAAAACTGTTCCTGGTTCATGCTTCGGATTGTAAATTGAATCATAAACGGAGAATCTTAAGTTTTCATCATTTATTGTTTTAGCAGCATCTTCCAGGCTGGCTCCATATAGGTTCGGAACGGTTAGTTTTTCACCATGATGAGTGTACCATTTTAAACCCGAAAGAGTAATCCATACCAATACGATTGTTATTCCTAAAGCGATACCTATCTGAGTTAAAAAGAATTTACTTTTAAAGAAATGATTTGATTTCATCCTAATCTGTTTTTCAATTGGGTTGGCTACTGTCTAAAAGTTCAATAGTTTGTAAACGGTAAATAAATGTTATTATTTCCATTTTTTTACGTTTTACAAAAATAGCAGAGATTTTTAGATTTAGGAAATGAGCAACTGCATTTGATAGCTCATATTTACAAAAATCAGGGCAAAAAAAAAGAGCTCCTCTGGAACTCAGTCAATTTTAGAAAGGGCGAAGCCATTAAATACAAAAAAGTAAAGAATACAAATCCTTTACTTTCTGTATATCGGTTACTTAATTGTAAAATTAAGCTTTGTGTCTGCGCTCGCTTGATACAGAAACTTTCTTTCTGCCTTTAGCTCTTCTACGAGATAATACGGCTCTTCCGCTTACAGAAGACATTCTCTCTCTGAAACCGTGCTTATTTCTTCTCTTTCTATTTGATGGTTGAAATGTTCTTTTCATCGCGAAAAATTTTTATCTAAATAAAGTTATTATATGCGTTGATTTTGGACTGCAAAAATAAGTTTTTTTTTAATCTAACAAAAGGATGATGCAAAATATTTTGCCTAAAGTTCAAGATGTACCACTTTTTTTGTCTCAAAGAACTCCTCTTCGAAGTAATTTGTACAATCGAAAAGCTGCACTTTATCACCATATCCGGCTATTTCTTCCTGAAAATCTCCACCCTTTATGTAGAGAATGCCATTGGCCAAACTATTTTTATCTTTTGGTGAAGAATTTTTGCGAACCATGTTCACAAATTTTGGAAATGCAGTTACGGCTCTACTCACAATAAAGTCGAATTTATCTTTTACCTGCTGAACTCTTGTATGTTTTGCTTTTACATTTTTAAGCTGAAGAGCTGTGGCAACCTCGTTAACCACTTTTATTTTTTTTCCAATAGAATCAACCATGTAAAATTCACATTCAGGAAAAAGTATGGCTAATGGAATGCCAGGAAATCCACCACCACAGCCAACATCCATTATTTTGGTGCCAGGTTCAAATTTTATTACTTTGGCAATCGATAAAGAATGCAGTACATGGTGCAGGTAAAGAGAATCAATATCTTTACGTGAAATTACGTTGATTTGACTGTTCCAGTGAGTATACAAATCTTTAAGCTGAGCAAAACGCTCCCTTTGTTGCTCAGTTAAATCTGTAAAATATTTTTCAATGATTTCCATGCCAATTTCATTTTAGGTTGGCAAAGATAGAACTAATTCGCATTCATTGTTTTCCAACAAAAAAATTATTTCTTTTTCTTGTCGATTTTAACTTCAGAATCTTTTAAGTTGTTGAAAAGTAATTCTCGGGCTCTAAAAAGTTGTGCTTTTACAGTTCCGATAGGCAGCTTAAGCTCTTGGGCAATTTCCTCATACGAGAACTCCTCAAAGTAACGAAGTTCAATCAGTCGGCGGTAGCGTTCTTTTAACTTGCCAACTTCATTGCGCATTATTTTAGCTTTTTGCTTTTTAACGAATTCCTGTTCCGGATTCAGCCCGCCTGATTCAAGCGTAATGGTTCTTTCATTTTCAGCATCATCTTTTCCATCAATCGAAATGGTATTTCCTTTCTTTTTTCGAAGAAAATCGATGCAGTTATTCGAAGCAATTTTAAATAGCCAAGTGCTAAAAGCATATTTAGGAGAGTATTGTCGAATGTTACGGAATGCCTTACCAAAAGCCTCAAAAGTTAAATCTTCAGCATCATTCTTGTTATTAACCATTTTTAATAACATGAAAAATATAGCGTCCTTATATCTTTTAAAAAGCTCTTCGTATGCTTTTTGATCTCCATTAACCGAAGCTTGTACAAGCCTGTAGTCGTATTGAGCTTTTTCTGAGAGGTTCGGATTTATTTCCATTATGATCGTTTACTGTATATGTGACTTTGGATATAAAATAGCAATTTATATAGAGGTCTTATAAAGACATATACATACGAAGATATAAATAAATTCTCTTCTCTCAAATGACTTACATATTTTTTAAGGCAGTATCCTTTTACAGTAATTTTTATTAGACATATTGCAAATAAGAGAAAGTATAGGTTAGTGTACAAAAAGCTGGCAATCAGGAAAACTAAAAAAGAAAACTGCACAATAGGTTCTGTGTCTAAAAATAATTTTCTTTTTAAAGGGATATATTTTCTGCTTTTATAATAATGTTTGTTGATGATTTTCCAAACTTTAGCGTGATTTTTCGAATCAATCGTTATTTTAATCTCAGGATTTGTTGAGAATTTATATTCGGATTTTTTAGCTAAATCGTTAGATAAAAGATGGTCGTAGCCAGCTTCGAAATGAGCATTGCCAGCATATCCTTTGTTTGCAAGAAAGTTGGATTTCAGGAAACTCATATTAAATGCATTGCCAGCGTATGGCTTATTGGCTTTTGTAAAGGCAGCTACTTTTACAGTCTGTTTTAAAATATCATACCTAATAAAATTATAAAAGAATCCTTTTTGATATTCAAAATTACTGTAGGCATTATAAAGTTTTCCGCTTGCGTGCTGAATGGTATGTTGCAACCACGCAGGGTTTTCGGTATAACTGTTAGGATTTAGATGTATTATTTGGTTGTATTTTGCTGCTTTTACACCAATTGTTAATGCAAGTTTTTTATTGTGTTTAAACTTATTATCGATTGGAATTTTGGTAGATCTAAGATGAGAGTATTTGTTTTTTAACCTGATTAATACATCTTCAGTATCATCAACACTACCGTTATCAACAATTACTACTTCGAATTCGGGATATTCTTGATTGAGAAATCCTGGTAAATTCTTTTCTAAATAATGAGCTTGATTTTTTGCGCAAATAATTATAGAAACCGGAACTGAATTGGTTTGAATGGATGATTTACTACATGTTTTGAAGTTTTTTAAGTAGAAAAAGGTGTAGATTAAATCGATAAAAAATGTTACTACTAAGCCAATAACTAAGAACCATTGAAATGGTGTGAGGGGATGGTAAAAATATGTTTCCAATGCTGTATTTTTTTGTGCAGTTCAAATTTAAACGAATCTTCAGGAAGTAAGCCTTGCTAAAATAATTTATATCGAAAAAAAATAGAGCTAGGCAATTGTTTTCTTCTGCCGTAACTACTTTATTCTTGAATAAGATTTATTAAC
>JAOARS010000274.1 GCA_025210415.1 Marinifilum sp.
AAGAAGGTAAAGGTGTTGTCGGGAGGAGAAAGATCTCGCTTGGCAATGATTCGCTTGCTTTTGGAACCAGTAAATTTATTGGTGCTCGATGAGCCTACCAACCATTTGGATATGAAATCGAAAGATGTGTTGAAAGAGGCTTTGTCGCAATTTGAAGGAACCGTAATTGTGGTTTCTCACGATCGTGAATTTTTGGATGGTTTGGCATCGAAAGTTTATGAGTTCGGCAATAAGAAAATCAAAGAACACTTGGGTGGTATTTATGACTTTTTGCGAGCAAAGAGAATGGAATCGCTTCAGGAATTGGAAGTGAAAAAAGCTGTTGTTCAAGAGAAACTTATTGAAGCTCCTTCCGAGAATAAACTGAATTATCTGGAACGAAAAGAGTTGAGCAAGAAAATCACCAAAATGGAACGAAATGTTGCCAAGGCTGAGGAAAACATCGCCAAATTTGAAGAGCAAATTGCCGAAATGGAGGAGCTGCTTTCTAATCCGGAAAAAATGCAAGATCAAACTCTTTTTACCAAATATGAGGATGCTAAACAGGAACTTGAAAATGAGATGATGGCTTGGGAAGAATTCAATGAACAGCTTGAAGAGTTAGTTGCTGAGCGAGGCGAATAAAAATAAGTTTCAACGCAAAGACACGAAGACGCAAAGAAAATAATAGATTTTTTTTAGGTAGTAAAAGCTTAGTGTCTTAGTGTCTTAGTGTCTTCGTGTTTAACTCTTTCTTCTTATCTTGAAAAGAAAAAATGCAAAACCCACATGCTGTCCCAACTGCCCTAAAAGAAAGAATTCATTCGCTTGATATTTTACGAGGCTTTGCACTTTTAGGAATTCTATTTATTAATATTCAACTTTTTGCTTTACCAAATGCTTCTTTTGCAAATCCCTTGGTGATGGGCGAAATGAGTAGTTTGGATCGTTTTGCCTATTGGTTTATGCATGTGTTTGCCGAGCTAAAATTCATGAGCATCTTTTCCATTTTGTTCGGAGCAGGCATTTTATTGTTTGTGAATCGTTTGGCAGATAAAGGAATTGATGGATCCAAGATTCACATCAGAAGAATGATGTGGCTTCTGCTGTTTGGAATGGTACATGCCTATTTTATTTGGTTTGGCGATATTTTGGTTGCCTATTCAATTATTGGTTTAATTGCTGTATTACTCCGTAAAATGAAAGATGTATGGAAATTGGTTCTTTGCGTATTTCTTTACTTGGTTCCTATGCTTTTCTTTTATGCAATTGGGAGTATGTTTGATACCATGCCTGAAAAAATGTTGGAAGAATCGATGACTGAATTTTTACCATCAGCAGAAGCTTTGCATGCCGAGATTAATTTGTATCAGAATGGTTCATGGTTCGAAATTTTTGTGAAAAGGCTTCAGTTAAACATGAATTATCAGGTAGGTGGCTTCTTTATGCTTTCTGTATGGCGAACCACAGGAATGATGTTGCTTGGTATGGTGCTTTTAAATCAAGGAATCTTATCAGCAAAAAAATCCAAACTATTTTATGCTGTAATGGCTGTTTTGGGGATAGGAATTGGTGCATTAATTTCCAATTATGGAGTTCAAGAAATGGCTCAAAACAGATGGGAAGTAGTTCATTATTTCAAATATGGATATCAGTACAATTATTTTTCAAGTATTTTCACTTCCCTAGGATACATCGGATTAATCGTTTTGCTATATCAATTAAATGTGTTGAAATTTTTAATGAAAGGTCTCGAAGCAGTTGGTCGATTGGCTTTTACAAACTACCTTTGCCAATCCGTAATTTGTTCCATCATTTTTTACAGTTACGGATTTGGATTGTTCGGCGAATTCACAAGATTCGAATTGCTTTTTTGGATGCTTGGAATCTGGATTTTTCAAATGGCTTCATCATATATTTGGTTGAAGTATTACAGAATGGGACCATTGGAATGGTTGTGGCGATACTTAACCTACAAGGAAAAACCACAATTGATATTAAGTATAAAATCAAGCAATTAGATAAATGGCTAAACAGAAACAGGAAATGTTGTTCGGAATTAGAGCAACAATGGAAGCGATTAAAAGTGGTAAAGAAATTGAAAAGGTATTGATTCGTAAAGGATTAACTGGGCGTTTGTATCAGGATTTATTCGATTTAATTCGCGATGAAGGTGTAGAGTATCAGTTTGTTCCTGGCGAAAAAATCAATTCTTTAAATCAGAAGAACAATCAAGGTGTAGTAACATTAATTGCACCTATTGCTTACCAGGAAATTGAAGATGTTGTGCCGCAAATTATGGCTGAAGGTAGAACGCCGTTGATATTGATTCTTGATCAGATTACTGATGTGAGAAATTTTGGTGCCATTGCGCGTTCAGCAGAATGTGCCGGTGTTGATGCCATCATTATTCCATTTAAAAACTCAGCTAAAATTACTCCTGATTCTATAAAAACTTCGGCTGGTGCATTGTATCAGATTCCTGTTTGCAGGGTTCAGAATTTGAAAACTTTGGTACGCAATTTAAAGAAAGAAGGAATTCGAATTGTTGCATCAACCGAAAAAGCAGAACAATATTACACTGAAGCTGATTTGACATTAGCAACTGCAATTATTATGGGATCGGAAGACACTGGTATTGATGAGGCTTTGTTGCGCTTGGCTGACGAACAAGTTAAAGTGCCAATTCTGGGGCAAATTGAATCGTTGAATGTGTCGGTTGCAGCATCGTTAATGGTGTATGAGGCAGTAAGACAGCGAGGATAGATTGCAAATATTATGAAATATATTAAGGTGTGGAAAGAACAATTTCTATACCTTTTTTTTGCTTTGTAAGTTTCCTCTTACTAGAGGTGATTTATTCATGAGGAAAATGCCTATACGTTTTCACCAAAACGTCTTGATGATTTGATCAAAACGTCTTGACGTTTTTGCTAAAAGATATATACGTTTTTCCTTAAGAGTAATGACAACATCTAAAAGGTATAATATTGTTTAGTATGTTTAATTTGTTTTGAAAATATTTTTCACCCATTTGTCACTCTTTTTCAACTTTGATTGTATTAATAGTATAGACTAACTATCAAAACGAATATCATGAAAGGAATATTAACCCTTGTGTTGGCATGTCTGTCATATTTGGTGTGGGCACAAGATTTTGACAGCCAGCTGAACAAAGCAAATAGTAAATTCTTCGATAAGAAATATCAGGAAGCAAAAACAGACTATGAAAATCTTTTAAACCAGGAAATTGGTGATACCATCCAGCGATCGTGGGCCTTTGGTTATGTAGGGGTGTGTGAGCAGGAGCTTGGAAATATTGAAGCCGCCAAAACCAACTATGTGAAAGCATTGACTATGGGAACACCTGGTCCAAGCTTTTACTCCAAACTTTTAGCAATTTATAAATCGGAAAAAAATGTTGAAGGGCAAGAATATGTTTTGTTAGCCAAGAAGAAAAATATGCCTCACGAATATCGAAAAGCCGTTAAGAGTTTGTCTTACCTTTACATGAATTCGAAACAGTTTGAAAAACTACTGCCTGTTTGCAATGAATTGATAGAATGGTATCCTACAAATTACAAGTATTATTATTTTAAAGCGGTTGCACACCAGAAATTAAAAGATATTGAAAGTGCAAAAGCAGAATATCGTAAGGCAATTGAATTAAAGCCTGATGATGCCAATGCAAATATGAATTTGGGGATGATTTTATTTTTGAAAGCAAATGCATCATACGACAAAGCTGTAAAATCATACGAAGCAATTGCAAAGCCAACCAATGATGATTATCAGAAGTGTAAGAGAAAACTGGCCGATTGCAGGAAGAAAATGCGCGAAGCAGAACCAAGGTTACTTGTTGCATACAAGGCAAAACCAAATAAAAATGTAAAGAATGCTCTTTACAATTTGTACAAAAAGTGCAACGATTTTAATACTGCAAAGAAGTATCAATAAAATAAATTCAACGATTATTTTTTAGGTGTAGAAATATTTATTTCGGCACCTTATCATTTTCCGGAATCCAATCGGGTAGTTTGGCCGATTTCGGTTTTCTTCCATAAAAGAAATCATCAAGGTGTACTGCTAACATTCTAAACAGGGCTGATTTTTTAATGCCAAATCGAATGAAATTATGGAGTAAATTATCAGGATGTGAGTATGGGCAACAAGCCATGCAACGTCCACAATCGGTACCTGCCTTACACCAGTAGGTGAAGCATGATTCTGAATTGATTTGCCATCTTTTAATACCATTCACAAGCTTAGGAGCTTCAAATGAAATGGATTTGCTAGGACAAACTTCTGCGCATTTTTTGCATTGCAAACAAAAATCAAGCATAGCATTGTCTTTGATTCTATTGTCAGGCTTCAGTTTGAATTCTGTGGTAACAACTCCTAATCTAACTCGTGGCCCTTCATTAGGAGTCATTAATAAGCCCATTCTTCCAATTTCTCCCAACCCGGCATCGCGTGCAACTAAAGGACAAATAACCTGGTAGTTTCCATCGATATGAGCTCGGGCTGAAAATCCTAAACTTCTCAGGAATTGAGCCAATTGGATAGCAATTCGTCCAGCTTCTAAATATTGTTGAGCCGATTCCATTACAATAGATGATTGTGGAGCAGCTGCAACCATTTCCTCACTCATTTCAACTGTAAATGCAATGGAATGAGTATGTTTGCTTTCGATAGGATTACCATATTCCTTGCCTCTGCCTTTGTGTGAATAGAAATGATAATCTTTCAGTTCAGCAATTCCAACGTTTAGAGCGCCTAATTTTTTGCTCCAATCCTTTATAAAGTCGCTTAACTCATGATTTGAGATATTTGATCTTGACTGATTTATTTCGCCATCAACCGATTGATGAAATTGTTCAACAGTAAAAAAGCTGGCATTGGCAGCTTTATAGGCTAATTCGTTGTAGAATATGGATTTTTCAGCAGTTAATCCCGGCTCTTTCCTAAATTCATTATCAAGAATTAACTTGTCAGGATTTTTTGAATAATATTCGTCAAACCGTTCAGTACCTTCTTTTAACTCATTTCGGGCAAACATGATGTTTCTTTCATCAATCTGATTCTTTGGAAAATCATCTGTGATGTTTGCCTTCCTGCCAAAAGGAATAAGGAATAAAATGCTGGTTATTATAAGATCTGCAGTAAGAATAAAAGCTACAATTTCCCAGTTGTAATGCCATGTTACCAGATAAATTGGAGGTATAAAAACAGCTAACAATAAAGCTCTGAAAGAAGCTCGCTTTTCATTTTCGGTATAAAATACAATACAGGTATATACTAATCCTGCAAATAGCAGAATTGCAAAAATAAAACAAGTTAGAATTGATATTTGATGTACTAGGTTCATGGTAGTTAGCTTAGAGCAGAAAGATAAAATATTTTTTCAGGGAATCCATTTAGAGTATCTAATTTGGACTCTTTCTCTTCACTTAAGGGCAAAAAATTACCCGAATCAATAAGTATGATTCGGGTAATATTTATAGTAATTTTAGGGTTAGAATGCAATTTTAAAATTAAATCTGATGATATCTTATTCTCCTCAATCCCTTTTATCTTCTAGCTTTTATCAGATTCAGCCCTGCTAATTTAGAAAAATTATTTTTGAATCCAACACTTTTAGATAAATCTTTGTAAAAAACATCTGTTTTTTAACACTTCAAACTTGTTTTAAACACTATACTTTATAAACAAACGAGTTAATGTTCATACCAGCACCAACAGATGCGAAAACAACGTAATCTCCTTTGTTTAAATTATGACCATTTAATGTTCCTTTTGCAATTTGATCGTAAAGAACCGGAACTGTAGCAACCGAATTATTACCCATTTTCTGTAGTATAATAGGCATAATATCAGCAGGTACTTCTCTTTCTCTATAAAGCCTGAACAAGCGTTTTCCAATTGCTTCGTCCATTTTTTCATTTGCCTGGTGAATCAAAATCTTCTTAATGTCTTTGATATCCAAACCTGCTTTGTCGATACTTTCTTTTACAACTCCCGGAACATTAGTAATCGCATACTCATATATTTTGCGGCCAAACATTTTTATAAAATGGCTATTGCTATTTCCTTCAAAATCTGCATTGTCCGAAATATCAGACCTTAAGAAATATGCCTGATCTTTGGTATCAGTTCTCATAGCATGCGACAAAATACCTGTTTCTTCTTCCGATTCGCAAGCTTCCAAAATGGTTGCGCCGGCACCATCAGAATAAATCATACTATCTCTGTCGTGCGGATCGCAAACACGCGAAAGAGTTTCTGCACCAATTACCAAAACCCTGTTGGCATCTCCCGCTTTAATGTAGTAATTTGCTTGAATCATTAGTTGTACCCAACCCGGACAACCAAAAAGAATATCGTAAGCAATACATTTGGGGTTTTCAATTTGCAGAAGATTTTTCACTTTTGCTGCCAGGCATGGCAGTTGATTTGTTAGTGTCGAATTCGGTTTTATATCTCCGTAATTGTGCGCTACAAGAATGTAGTCTATATTTTCTTTGTCAATTTTCGAAGAATCTAAAGCATCTTTTGCAGCCAAATAAGCTAAATCGGAAGCTTGTTGCTTTTCAGTAGCATATTTTCTCTCTTCAATCCCGGTAATTTCACGGAATTTTTCAATTATTTCCTCGTTTGGAGTTTCAATTTTTTGTCCGTTTGGTTCAAAGAAATCATGGTTCAAAAAGTGTGAGTTTTTAACTTCTACACCAGGCAGGTAACTACCTGAACCTACAATTTTTGAAAATCTCTTGGTACTCATTGTCATTGTTTTTATTTCACAAATCCAAGTGCAATTATAAAGCACTTAGCAATACCTTAAGAAACAGATTCTTAATTGTTCGAAAGAATTGTAATAAGAGTTTCGTTCCGAAGAACGGTAAGTTTGGTGTGTGTGCTAAGATAGAGTTTTTTTTTGAACCACATTTACAAAAGCATTATTTAGAATACAGAGATAGTTTTTGTGATAATCACTCCTTTATATTTCTTGTTGATTTAAGTAAACCTTCTTTTAAATTTTTGTCAGCAGGTTTATCGCAAAGCCAAATGCCAAAAAGAGCTTTCTTAAAATCTAAGCCATCAATTTCCTTTTTCAGTTCACCGTTTTTATATACCAATGTTCCTTTTTCAGGATTGTAAACAAATTCGAATACATCTTTCTTTTCAACACCGCTTAAAAAAACAGATAAAAAATCATGAATTCTTGAATCAATGGCTTTTGTATTGTTATTGGTTGAATTTTTAAACCCATCGCGAGTGGCTTTCTCCATTTTTTCAGCAGTAATTAATCCTGATATAATTTCAATTCGAATGCCCATGCACTTGTCTTCATTAATAATTTGAGATGCATTATTGGTTTTATTTTCCAAATACAATCCCATTGCATACATGTCCATCCAAAATTTAACTCTTGTTCCTGCGCCTTGCAAATGCATTTTGGTTTCTTTCACCATCATTTCCGAAGGCAATTCAACATTACCAACTTTGGTTTGAGCAAATGAATAAAAGCTGCTTAGTATAATAATTAGTGTAAAAAAATTCTTCATATCGATATTGGATTAAGCTTAAATTTTAAGTTTATGAATAAACCAGCTTGGCATAACACAAGTAAAATGTAGCAATAATATTAACCAAATAGTTTAACCAAAGTGGATATTGTCTTTTTTCTGATTTTAAATCGCCATTTACAATGTAAATAAAGGTAAAAAGTACTCCAAAAGCCCACATTAACAGAAATGGCCAATTAAAACTATCAACATCATGTGTTTTCCAGGTTTGTACAACCTGAGGAATAACACCAATGCTTAAAATTATATTGCCAAACCAGCCTAAAGATTCAAAAAAGTCGAGTTTTTTTAACGAATATTTCATTGGAATAGTTTATTACAATCTAAAAATAAATGTGTTGTGGTTTGTATTAATAAGTCATTAAATTGTTGATTGTAAGAAGTTTGCGAATAAATCTTATATCTCATACCTAACGATCTATTGCCATTGGAAATTAGTTGATTAATTTTTGGAAGTCGTCACCTGTAGGATTTTGGAATACTTTTAGGTTGAACTCGGGTACAATTGCAAGGATATGATCGAATATATCAGCTTGAATGGCTTCATAATTGGCCCAGGCCTGATCGTTCGAAAACACATATATTTCCATTGGTAAACCTTTTTCCGATGGCTGTAACTGGCGAACAAGAAAAGTCATACCCTTATGAATTTTTGGATGATTGTGAAGATATGCCTCAATATATTTCCTAAATGTTCCGATGTTGGTTAGTCTTTTCTGATTAACGGGAACCTCTCCTTCAGGATTGGCTTTGCGAATCTCATCTTTTTTCTCTTTCATATAATCCTGAATCAGTTTGATTTGCTCAAACTTATTGATGTCTTCTTCGGAAAGAAAATGAATTGACTTTACATCGATATTTAAATGTCGTTTGATTCTTCTGCCTCCCGATTCCTCCATTCCTTTCCAATTGTTAAACGATTCGGAAACCAAGGCATATGTTGGAATTGTACTGATTGTTTTATCCCAATTTTGAATTTTTACAGTATTTAAACTGATATCAATAACAGTTCCGTCGGCTCCTTTCGAAGGCATTGAAATCCAATCGCCAATGTTTACCATTTTATTGGCCGAAAGTTGAATGGAAGCTACAAATCCTAAAATGGTATCTTTAAAAATTAACAGAATAACTGCTGCAAATGCTCCCATTCCAGCAATAATTGTTAACGGATTTTTATCGAATAAAACGGCGATTATTGCGATAATTCCCAATGCATAAAAGAAGATTTTTATAATTTGTATGTATCCTTTTATTGGTCGTGTTTTACTTACCGGCATTGTTTTGTAAATATCGTTACTGGCACTTAGGAAAGTATCAAGAAGCATAATTGCAAGAACAACCATATAAATATATGCTCCATTTTCAACGAAATTACTCCAGGATTTATGATCAATTAAACTGGCACTATAATAGATAATTACTGCTGGTGCAAAATGTGAGATCTTATTAAAAACTTTGCGTTCCAGTAAGATATCGTCCCAATGTGTTTTGGTTTTTCGTACAACTCTGGTTATAAATGCGATTAATATCTTTTTGGCAATATAATCAGATAACCAAGCGATAAGAATTACAACAACTGCTGCAATGACTGATTGTAGTAAGACAGCCCAATATTCTGAAATGCCTTCGTTAATTAGCCAGTTCTTTAATTGAACGCCTAATAGTTCTTTCATGGTCGAATTAAATTTGTGTGTGAATTAAAAACCTAAGATATCTATTTCGATTTGGAAAAGAAAAATGTTATATCATTTTGGTCTTATTAACTTACATTTTCATGTCAGGATATCACCTGTATAGTTTGCTTTACAAGCAGTTTAGAAACCACAGATTTCACAAATAATCAATATAGCTCACTTCATTTTCAAAATGATATTAGAAATCCATCTGTTAATTATTCGTATTTTTAAGACTTCAACTTAAACAATAGTAAAATGAATTTAAAACCATTACTAGTTCTGATGTTTATTGCAATAAGCTCTATTTGCAACGGACAAAATAAATTTGAAAAATACTTTGAAAATAAAACCCTCCGAATTGACTATTTAATGGGAGGCGATGCAAAATCTCAGACTGTATTTTTGAAGGAATTAAAAGAGGAGCCTTATTGGGGAGGTAGTAAAGTGAATTTGGTTGACAAATTTGGATATGGAACTTTCAGATTTAAATTGTATGATGTTGAATCTGGTGAATTGATCTATTCCAAAGGTTTTAATTCTCTTTTTCAGGAATGGCAAACCACTGCTGAAGCAAAGAAATTAAAAAAAGCATTCTACCAGGTGAATGTAATGCCTTATCCTAAAAATATTGTCCGATTTGTGTTGGAATCGAGAAAGTGGGATGGAACAATGGAGAAAATTTGGGAATATAAAATTGATCCCAAAAACTATTTTATCGGAAAAGAAAAGCCATTAGCAGTTCCTTATACAAAGCTTATGGGTAAGGGGAGTCCTGATAAAAGTGTGGATATTGCTTTTATTGCAGAAGGATATACACTTGAAGAAATGGAAAAATTTAGAGCTGATGTAAAAAGAGTTGCTGGTTACCTATTGGATGTTCCTCCGTTTGATAAGTATGCAGAAAACTTCAATGTTTATGCCTTGGAATCTGCTTCGGAAGAATCGGGAACAGACGTTCCGGGTGAGAATATTTATAAAAATACTGCAGTAAATACAACATTTTACACTTTTGATGTTCCAAGATACCTAACAACATTCGACATTAAAGCTTTGCACGATATTAGTGCCAATGTACCTTACGATCAGATTTTTGTTTTAATTAACACCAATCGTTACGGCGGAGGTGGATTTTACAACTACTATTCAAGTTGTTCGGCCGATCATGAATTGACTTATGAAGTATCAAGTCATGAGTTTGGACACGGATTTGTTGGATTAGCCGATGAATATTACAATTCGACAGTTGCTTACGATGGTTTTTACAATTTAGAAGTTGAGCCTTGGGAACCAAATATTACAACTATGGTTGATTTTGATTCAAAATGGAAAGATATGTTGAATGAATCAACTCCGGTTCCAACCCCGAGAGCATTAGAATTTGAAAAAACATTAGGAGTTTTTGAGGGAGGAGGCTATTCGGCTAAAGGAATTTATTCGCCTGTTCAGGATTGTAAAATGAAATCGAATAATGAGAAACACTTTTGTCCTGTTTGTGAAAGAGCTGCGGAAGAGGTGATTCTATTTCATATTGGTAAATAATTTTTAGAATTACGAATTACGAATTACGAATTACGAATTACGAATTATTGCAACTATGATTCTTATTTTCGTAAAAAATAAGATAAAAAAATGCGCTTCAAAACTGAAGTGCATTTTTTTGTTTGGGTAAATATTTTAATCTATTCTGTTTCCTCTTGTTTTTTAGCAATGCTGTAAAAGATTAGCAGAGCCAAACCTCCAAATAAGAAAATCATTGAAAAGTAAGAAACTTCTTCGTTTAATCTTGTGTAAGCATCCAGAATGTTACCAATTAGAATTCCAACAGCTAATCCGATTAACAAGATTCCATACTTTAAACTTTCAAGTGTACTACACTTTTTTTCTCCTTGAAGTAGACTAATGTCCATTCCTTTTTCGATTAATGCTCTTCTTTCTTTGTGTCGGTGTACTAAATAAATAATTAGCGGTACACATCCAAATACTGAAATTATTGCTACTACTCCTGTTATATCCATGATATGTGATTTAAGGTTAAATTTCTATTTAATTCATTATTTCTAAACTAAAATCGTTTATTGATTTTTGCTTTCAACTTTATGACGCCAGCTCTTTAAAATCGGTTACAAAAAAATTTAAGAAAGTTTTAACGCAATTAATTATTCAGATGAAAAATCATTGCCTTAACTTGCAAGGAAAGCACCTAAAGTACTTGAAATGCCTTAAGTGTATATATGTTATACCAAATGCAATATTAAATGAGCCATTTTGGAAAATAGTATCATGCCGATGTAGAAAATGTTAGGTAGTGCGAGTTTGCGAAGCAGTGGCTCATATATTTTTACAATCGGTATTATTTTATAAGCAGAGAAAACTTTAAGAAACTGTTTAAATTTTGTTTTTGAGGATTAGTTTGGATGAATTAAGTACTCATAAATACTTTATACGTATTTTGAACTTTTTTAATTCATGCTGTAACCGAATGTAAAGCTTGTGCGTCTAAGTTACAGATGATTCGATAAAAGTTTAAATTTTCGTTTTGGAGCAACATTTATTAATAAAAGTTTGTCTTTTTAATTGACAGGATTTTGTTGAGAGTTGAAAGTTTAATTTACATGGCATTAAAAAAAGATAGCTATTACATTGCAAAAATAAAGGAAGGTGATCCTGGAGCATATGCTGTTCTTGTTAATAAATACAAAAAAATGGCTTTTAATGTGGCTTTGCAATTAATGGGGAACCGAGAAGATGCCGAAGAAGTTGCACAAGATGCTTTTCTGAAAGCTTATCAGGCAATTGATACTTATAAAGGAGATGCAAAATTTTCAACTTGGGTTTATCGGATTATTTATAACACTGCAATTTCAAGATTGAGAAAAAAAAAGCTTGATGTAAGCTCAATAGATGAAGATTATTCAGCATCGGTAAATATTAAAACAACTCAATCGGCTTTGCAAGAACTGCGTTCAAGTGAACGAAAAAAATATCTGGCAAAAGCTTTGCAAAAAATGAACGCTGAGGACAGAACATTATTAACTCTATTTTATCTGGAAGAAAATTCGGTTGAAGAAGTTTGTACAATTACCGGGTTAAGCCAGTCGAATGTGAAAGTGAAGCTTCACCGCGCACGGAAAAAATTATATTCCGAATTGAGAATGATTTTGCAAGGAGAGCTAAAAACAATATTATAGAGATCGAAAATAAGAAAACCATGAACAAGCAAGAAGATATCTATAAAGATGAATTCATTAAAAACTTAATGAAAGATGTAGAGTTGGAAGAACCTTCGAATAGGTTTACCAATAAGGTAATGGATGATGTAATGCAAGATTGGTTGGCTAAACCAATTGAAGTGAAGCCAAGCATTTCGCGCAAACAATGGTTTGGAATTATTGGAGTTGTATGTGTATTGGTACTAATTTTATTAGGAACCGATGTTAAAACTTTAGTCAGCGACTTGGATCATCCTTTTTTCATACAGTTGGATAAATTATTTCTTACACCTATTAATCAGTTGCTAAATGGAGTTTTTGTTAGTTTGTCGAAAGTTCCTGTGATTGTTTACATTGTTGTTGTTGCAATGGCTTCATTAGCAGTTTTTGATAAAATTGTAAATAAGATTATTCACTTTAGATAAGTTCAAACACAGCCGGTGCCTACCGGATTTTTCAATATTTTTTGACGATGAACTGCTCTTCTTTTGAAGGGCAGTTTTTTTTATAAAAAAACCGCTCGGTTAGGAGCGGTTCTTATATCTTAAATTAAAATGGAAGATCATCTTCTTCCGGAGCTGGTGGTACGTCATCAGCAGTAAATTCAGGCATTTCAGGAATTGCTGCTTCTGCCTGTACTTTCTCAATTCTCCAGGCTTCTAAATTAGAAAAGTAGTTTACTTTTCCGTCTTTTTCCCATTTGCGACCACGAATGTTAAAAGAAACTTTAATTTCTTCGTTTAAAGAAATTGGTTCCAATAAATCACATCTGTCTTGAGTTAATTGGAATTTAATGAAATCGTTCCAGTCCGAATTTCTTTCATTCTCCACTTCAATTACAAACTCTCTTTTCTTAAAGCGATCGCTAATTTGTTGAACATCATCTTTAACGATTACTTTTCCATTGATTTCAAAATTCATCTGTATCTATTATCTATTAGGAATTATTCTTTTACGATTACAACTTTTTCGATTTTATCACCGGCACGAATATCATCAACAATATCAACACCTTCAACAACTTTACCGAAACAAGTATGGTTTCTGTCTAAATGAGAAGTATTGTCACGATTGTGGCAAATGAAAAATTGCGATCCACCAGTGTTTCTACCAGCATGCGCCATAGAAAGTACTCCTCGGTTATGATACTGATTGTCACCATCTAATTCACAGTCGATTGAGTAGCCTGGTCCGCCAGCACCAGTTCCATCAGGGCAACCACCCTGAATAACAAAACCAGGAATTACACGGTGGAAATTTAGTCCGTCGTAAAATCCGGATTCCGATAGATTTACAAAATTTTCAACAGTTTTTGGAGCATCTTTTTCGTAGAATTCTACTTTCATAACTCCTTTTTCGGTATGAATTTCAGCGTACATGACTATTTATTTTATTGGTTATTTTATACTTACTGATTGCTTTCCGATATTCGAAAACAAGATTTTAAATTTACAACATCGTCTTGGTAGTTGCAAAGGAATGCAAATCTAAAAAAAAGATATCGGCTTAAAAAATTGTCAACGCAGGATGTTTCGATATACATACAAAGTACAAAAAGCCCCTCCTGATTTTCATCAAAAGGGGCTCTGTTTTTAATATACTGTCCTGAACTTTTTTACAGGTCAATTATTTTTTAGCTTCTTCTGCCTTAACAATTTCCAAAAGTTCAACTTCGAAAATCAAAGTTTCGTTTGGACCTATATCTCCACCAGCTCCACGAGGGCCATAAGCCAATTTAGCAGGAATAAATAGTTCGTACTTCGAACCAACAGGCATTAATTGAAGAGCTTCTGTCCAACCTTTAATTACACGGTTGGCAGCGAAAGTTGCAGGTTGATTTCTTTTAAATGAAGAATCGAACTCTTTACCATCGATAGTTGTACCACGATAGTGAACTTTTACTTGATCAGTAGCAACTGGTTTTTCACCTGTACCTTCTGTAATTACTCTATATTGCAAACCACTTTCGGTTGTTACCACACCTTCTTTTTTAGCATTATCAGATAAGAACTTTTCACCTTTAGCAGTGTTTTCTTCACCTATTTTAGCTTGAAGGTCACGAATGTAAGTGTTGATCACATTTCCACTTTCGTGTAAAGCAATTTTCAAAGAATCATCATTGATAACAGCATGAATACCTGCAAGAATGGCTGCTTCGTTAAATTCAGTGATGTTGCTTTTCTTTAAGTTAGCTCCGAAGTTTACACCAATACTGTAACTTACAGAGTCGATTTGATTGTTTAAAGCAACATTCTTGTTTCCGGTTTGATTACAAGAAACAAGAGTCATGGCACTTAATCCTAGTGCAAAGGACAATACTTTTAATTTCATTTGTGTTTTATTTTGGTTATTGATTATACGATTTCTAATAATTCAACTTCAAAAATAAGGGTTGTGTGAGGGCCAATTAAGTTACCGGCACCTTGTGCTCCGTAAGCCAAATCAGAAGGAACATATAATTTCCATTTCGATCCAGCAGGCATTAATTGAAGTGCTTCAACCCATCCTGCAATAACACCATTTACAGGGAATGTAGCAGGCTCACCTCTGTTAACAGAACTATCGAAAACAGTACCATCGATTAGGGTACCGTGATAGTGACATTTTACGCTATCCGTTCCTTTTGGCAAATCGCCATTCCCTTCTGTAATTACTTCATACTGAAGACCACTTTCAAGAGTAGTTACACCATCTTTTTTGGCATTTTCTGCTAAGAATTTTTTTCCTGCTTCAATAGCTACACCTGCTTGTTCTTCCTGAACTTTAGTAAAATATTCCTGAAGAATTTTATTTGCTTCATCCGGCGAAAGTTCTGGCATTTTACCATTGAATGCAGCGTCCAAAGCTTCCATAAATGGATCAACCTGAATTGTTTTTACTCCTGATGTAATTAAATTACTTGCAATGCTTAAACCAAGGCAATAGCTCACTTGATCTTGTTCTTCCGTGTACTTCATTGTGATATATTTATTAGATATTTTTCTTGTTAACTTATGATTACTATGCTAGTAAAGGTCGACTAAGGTAAGGCTTTTCCGTCAAATATTCGAAATTAGCTGCAATTTTAAGTTTTTTTTACAATTAACTTTGATCTCCTGTTGGTTCAAAATCATTTATACGAGTGGCACGCAACATTTCTCTTTTACCCGGAGGGCCAGGCAAACGCTTCACTTTAAATCCGGCTGCTCGTAAGGCTCTTTTTACAATCCCTTTGGTACAATAAGTTGTTAAAATGGCTTTGGAATTTGTTGCCTGATAAATTTTTTCAAAAATATCTTGACTCCATAAATTGGGTTGAACATCAGGAGCAAACGCGTCAAAATAAATCAAATCATATTTCGAAGGAAACTGAAAATCAATCAAATCTCCTTGAAGTTTACGCAAGGTAAAATTTTCATTGATTTGAACATCCTCGTTCCACTTACAAGAATGAAGTTTTTGGAAAATAGTCGAAAATTCTTTGTCTGTTTGATTGGCGTAGTTCAGATTTTGAACCAATTCTTTCTCTAAAGGATACAATTCTATGGAATGGTAAATTACTTTTCTATTCTGTTTTTCGGCTTCTGTTACTGTTAAAAAACAATTTAATCCGGTTCCGAAACCAATTTCTAAAATATGGATTGTATCCTGTTGTGTAAAATGAAATCCGGCATTTAGGAAAATGTGCATTGATTCTTGAATTGCCCCGTGAGTAGAATGATAATGTTCATCTAAATCGGGCATGTAGAAAGTATGCGATCCGTCTTCGGTAACCTTAAGCACCCTTTTTAATTTCTTCATTTTCCAATGGATTAATAATGATTGATGTTTGACGTAATCTGCTTGGTATTAATCGAATCCAGAACTTTTGAAATGGTAGCGGATACTCATTTTCAGGATGCTTGTACAAGAGTAGTAAGAACCAAAAGAACAGAATGATTCCTTTTAAAACACTCGATACCGTAATTCCCCACCAAACTCCTGTTACCTGAACAGATTCCGATGATATCCAATCCTGAAATAATGGCAAAAGATCTAATAATGTATAGCTAAATAAAAACGCAAAAGGAATTCGCAGCACATTTCCTACGATTCCTACAATTGCAGGAGGAATGGCACGGCCAACTCCATTGAATGCACCGGTAGCAGTTATTTCGATGCTCATAAAAATTTGAGAAAAACTAAGAATGATAAGATAAACAACACCTAGTTGCACTACATCATGTTCTGTGTTTTTCAAAAACAATCCAAAAATAGATTCTCCTAAAAACAGAAACAGAACCGTACTTATCAATCCAATAAATCCGGCAATTCCAAGTGTAATAAAAAAACCTTTTTGGATGCGATCCCATTTGCCTGCGCCATAATTTTGTCCTGTAAAAGTTCCCAATGCTGTCGAGAAACCTAAAGCAGTCATCCAGGAAAGAGCTTCTATTTGTGCTCCAATTGATTGAACAGCAAAAGGAACCTCATTTCCTTCTGCGATATTATTTAGCACCCTGGCCAGAACCATTGCTAAAAAAGCAAAACATACCGATTGTAATGCTACCGGACCTCCAACTTTAACAATTGGGCGAAGGTATTGCTTTTGAATTTTACCAATATAATTTTTAATGGATAGAGGGTTTTGCCTAATGTATAAGTTGTAGATAAATATTACAAATACGGTAAACTGTGAACTTACAGTTGCAATTGCAGCTCCTTTTGCTCCCATTGCCGGAATGTTACCCCATCCAAATATCAGTATAGGATCAAGTATGATGTTTATTACTAAACCAATAGTATTTACGATGAATGGCGTGCGGGTATTGCCAATACCATTGTAAATTCCTGAAATGCTAATGTTCGAAAATGTAAATGGCATTCCAAAAGCAACCAACCTCAGGTAATCTACAGCTGTTAGGTTTACAAAATCACTATCGATATTAAAAGTACCAATAATAGGATGAGCAAAAATCCAGACAACAGCAGCAAAGGCTGTTGAAATGAGCAAAGACAAACTAAAGGCATTTTTTACGAAAGACCTGGCATCGTTGAGTTTTTTTCGGCCAATAGATTGAGAAATACCTACCTCGGCTCCTATTTTGGTAATGTACATAAGCGAAGTGCCAAACCAAACCAGGTAAAGAGCCATTCCAACTGCACTAACCGTTTCTTTGTCAACATGTCCCAGCCAGGCCATATCAGTCATGTTATAGGCCATTTGCACAAACGAAGTTGCAATAATAGGAATTGCCAACTTTACAATTTGCGAAAATATATTACCCGATGTTAAATCTTTTATTTGGTTCACCTTTAAATACCCCTGATTTCATTTTTAAAGCAGGCCGTAAAATTACAAAAATGCATGCGATTATTTTTTGATTGCCTCTCGATTATTCAAATATTTGCAAAGGAAAGCATGAACGATATTCGAAAAATAATTCACATTGACATGGATGCCTTTTTTGCCTCTGTTGAGCAAATGGACCATCCGGAATTACGCAATAAACCCATTGCTGTTGGTGGCGATGGCGATAGAGGTGTAGTTGCAGCAGCAAGTTACGAAGCACGTAAGTTTGGAGTACGTTCGGCAATGCCATCGAAGATTGCAAAAAAACGATGTCCGCATTTGATTTTTGTAAGAGGTAGGCACGATAGATACAAGGAAGTTTCCAATAAAATTATGAGTATTTTTTATGAGTATACCGATTTGGTTGAACCACTTTCCATTGACGAAGCATTTTTGGATGTAACCCATAACAAGAAAAAGCTGCCTTCGGCAACATTAATTGCCAGGGAGATTAAGGCACGTATTAAGGAAAATACCGGGTTGACGGCATCAGCAGGAATATCAGTAAATAAGTTTTTGGCAAAAATAGCTTCTGATGTGAATAAGCCTGACGGATTGTTTGTGATTCCACCGAAAGATGTGGAAGATTTTATTGAAAATTTACAGATTGATCAATTTTATGGAGTTGGTAAAGTTACTGCTGATAAAATGCATAAACTGGGAATTTTTAGAGGAAAGGATTTAAAAGAGCGAAGTTTACTTGAATTGAGCAGGCTGTTTGGCAAGCATGGAGCTTACTACTACAATATTGCAAGAGGGATTGATGAAAGGCCGGTGAATCCGAATAGAATTAGAAAATCAGTAGGAACGGAACATACTTATAAATCCGATTTAATCGATATCAATGAAATTAAAAAAGATTTGAAGAAAACTACTGAATCATTAGTACGAAGATTGGAAAGAAGCGGATTTCGCGGAAGAACTTTAACCCTAAAATTAAAATACAGCAATTTCGAACAGGAAACTCGAAGTAAAACTTTTTTGAAGGTGATAGAGGGAGTTGAAATGATTCAAAACCTGGCAGAAGAACTATTGGAGCAGGAGCCGTTGAAAACGAGTATTCGTTTGATTGGCCTTACAATATCGAACAGAGTTGATGAATCGGAACCAATGCAGCTTACCATTGATTTTTAATGTCTGATTAATTCTATCTAAACATTGATTCGAATAATTAGTAAATGTTTATTAGGTGGAACACGTCCACAACTACCAGTGGAACATCACCACGTGTACGGATGGGAGATCGCCACGTGTACGGATGGGAGATCGCCACGTGTACACGTGGGATACCACCACAAGTACTAGTGGGAGGCTGCCATCAAATGTGAAGCTCATATTTTTAAACACTTTATCTTAGGAATTAATCGAAACGGTATCATATAAAACCATATTGCCTAGGAGGATCGTATTTAACTTTTTATTGTATTTGAAAACTCGATTTGATATTCTCTTAAAGTGAGATTATCAATATATGATGCTAATCATTTTGTACAGATCACCCCACTTTGAGTGGAAATGTCAGGGAGGGTGCCTTTGTATTAGGCATAGGGACGAAAAGCCAAGAGCATCAAAGGCCGTACAAACAAAAACGCCGATTCAAAAGAACCGACGTTTTTTATGCTGATAGCTGAAAGCTGTTTGCTGGCAATTATACCAATATTACATTGAAATGAGCATTATTCTTCTGCTATTTTAAGTTTACACTTCATTAAAAAATTGCGCCGTAACTCTGCTATGCCTTAATTTTTTTAACTTGTCTAAACTCAAAATATTCAAAACAATTTAACGCTCATTCCAAAATAAAATTGGTATTATTTTATTCTTCAATCTTGTGAAGTACCATTTTCTTAGCAGTTTCGATAGCTTGTTGTAATCCTTTAGGATCTTTACCACCAGCCGAAGCAAAGAATGGCTGACCG
>JAOARS010000275.1 GCA_025210415.1 Marinifilum sp.
CTACATTGAAAACTAAATCGGCGTAATAATCGGTTACTTTATTGGAAGGCAACGATACCGATTTTGGCTGTCTTGAAAGCAATTCATTTAACGCTTGAAATCTAATGGTGGCCATAAGTTTAAAAATTTTAGTTAATAGTTTAATATCAGTTGAAGATTTAAAGGGGTACTTAGCAAAAAATAGTTGTTTTTTACCAAACACCCCTTTTTATACAATACAAAAATGAATAAAAAAATTAAATTGTGCAAAATCACCTTTCTTTTTTATGGGGTAAATCACAAAAAAATCGATAAAAATCTAAAAGAAACCCTAGATTTTTATCGATTGCGCTAATTTTTTAGTGTTTTTTTCTAAGCAAGATGTTTTTTTATCAACTCTTATGAATTTTTGGAGATTTTTTCTCTATAACCTCTTTTACATCCTTCTTTGAGTTTATCAATTGATAAAATTCTTCGATATATCCTATTAATTTATCTCTGTTTTTATCCTGCAAATAACTGCATTGATTAATTACCTGAAAGAAAGATGCTTTAAGTTCGTTGAAATTGGAAAAAGCTTGCTGCAATTCTTCCAAATTCCATCTCATTCCCTTATATAAACGCTTGTATTTGGCATCTGGCGATATTCTTGGTGATAAAGTAAAATAAGAGTGGTTTATTATACCCGACCAATCAAAATCAAATGGTACAGCAACAGGAATACTATGCTCATTTACAGACATGATATCTATATTGTGCAATCGTCCAACATCCCAATCGGCATTACCAATCATTAGTTGAAATAATGAGAGCATAACCATATTTTCTCTTAAAATATCCTGTTGTTTCATATTCTTGAAATTAAGAATATGCTTTCCGTTTCTTAAAGCAACATCGTCTTTATCTTCCAGAAAAAAGCCAAATTTTGTTAATGTATCCGAAGTTTGCGTATCAATAAATGAAACCTGCGCTAACCTAACCCTGTAACTATGATTTGAAATAAGGTTATACATTTTATATATAAGATACTCCTCAATGGTATGCTGTTCGTAATCATCCAAAAAAGACTGACAATGACTCACATACTTCAATTTTGATTGTCCTTCAAATTCGGTTCCCTTTGCTTCTTTAGTGGGTATCTTAAAACGCAAAGGTGGAAAATTACAATTTTGTTTTCGACGGCGAAAATTCCCTCTGGTTTTCACTTTTACCTTTAATTCATCTGCTTCACCATTTTTCATGAAAACTTTTAATTCACTTTGATGGTAATTTCTTTTTTCTGCAATATCATTTATTAAAGAAGCCAAATCAGTTTTCAATTCAATTTTTAAGAGGTGATCATTCTTAAATAGAGGAAGGTTAAGCAAACTATCTCTATCGTTTGCTGTAATTGGTTTAGCAAGTGCTATATTTCCAACAAAAATTAATATGAATAACAACAAAAAATTTTTTCGCATCTTGTGCATCACTTTTTCACTCTCCATTTTACAGCAATGTTTATTCTATTATTTCTTTCGATCCATCATTAAAGGTGCGATAATACTTGCCACCTTCTATTAACAAAACTTGCTCAGTTATATCATCATGCCCCATTGGTACATTAACAGCAACCAATTTGCCTTTTTTCAAAAATCTAATTTCTTCCACCTCGGTATGTCCAAAAAATATCCTCTCTACATCGTAATAGTTTAATACCTTATCTAATTCTTCGTCGGTAATTATTGAATAATTACGTGTTTTCATTAAATATCCACGATACCATAAAGGATTTGCCGGAAAATACACTTCCTTCATCAGTTCTGCCTGTGATTTGCCATGATCTGATTTCAAACTCATTCTGATCTCTTCATTAATTTGAGTTAAGGACATATTTTTTTCAATCATTTCCGGAGAAATTCCTCCATGAACAAAAAGCAAGTTGTTAATTTTTACTGCCGAATTAAGCGATCTCAACCATTTGCCCAATTCAGTATCTTCTTTAAAAAAGCGCGAATAATTTATCATTAATCGCTTACACATCTTTTTATACTTGGGAGCAATATATCTTGCATCATTCATTAATACCATAATCTCATGGTTTCCTAATAACAAATGCAATCTACCTTTATTTATTTTTGCTTGCTGTTGTAATTTTTTTACCAAATAAAGGCTTTCAGTTACTTTTTCTCCCCTGTCAAAAATATCACCGATAAAAACCACATGTCCATTTCCCCACAACCAATTCAATTCTTCATCAATAACTTTTGCTCCTTTTAATAAGTTCACCAAAGCATCATACTCTCCATGCACATCGCCAACAACAAGAATTTTACCTACATTATTAAATTCATCTTTTTGCACCGGATACTTGCCTTTTCGAAGCCAATATTTATTCTTATCTCCTTTAAGGCCTTTAACCAATGCCGAATCTTTTTTGATTTTTAATCTTTTTTCTATTATGCTGATCGTATTTTCTTCCTGCAAATGATCTATATACCACATTCTAACTTCTTTTGAATCGATCCATGAAAAATGTGGCCCATCTGTGTAATCAGGCAAATTAATATCATCGATATTTCCTCTGAACACTTTATCATATTTAGAGAATGCTCCGGAACTTAATTTTTTCTTTTGTGCATTAACAGGAAAAATAACACAAATACAAATTATAGCAACCAACCATCTTACATACTGATACAAACTCATAAAGTCCTTTTTTTATATCAAACAAAATACCATTTCTTATACTATATTTTAAATCAAAAACTAAGCTTAATTTTTATTTGTATTTTTAAAAAATTATATGTCCGTATCCAATACATTACCTGTACGAAAACGAACAAAAGAAATGACACTATTAAGGTACTAAAAATGATGCCAATTATTACGTTTCCAAAATAAAACCTCTAAATTGTAATTTAATTTAACATCTCAATAACAAAATAAATGAACATCAAGCATATCAGTACTTTCTTTTTCAAATTCATTATTACATTTTTAATTTTTGGCTTTCAAACGAAAGCTCAAAAGGTAGAAACCGGAATAGATGTATTGCAAAAATCAAACTACGAACTTTTAAATGGTAAAACCGTTGGAGTTATTACCAATCCTACTGGTGTAAATAAGGATTTGGTGTCAACCATCGATCTGCTTTATCAAGCAAAAAATGTAAGTGTGAAAGCGCTGTTCAGTCCGGAACATGGAATTAGAGGAGATCATGCTGCAGGAGCCAAAGTAGGCACTTATGTTGATAAAAAAACGAAATTGACGGTTTATTCGCTTTATGGAACAAACAAAAAACCAAATGCTGAAATGTTGAAAGGTTTAGATGCATTGATTTACGATATTCAGGACATTGGTGTAAGATCATACACATACATCAGCACTATGGGACTTGCAATGGAAGCTTGTGCAGAAAACAATTTAGAGTTAATTATTTTGGATCGTCCCAACCCAATTGGAGGTTATAAAATTGAAGGCGGATTGGTTGAACCCGATTACATTTCTTTTGTAAGTCAATTTCCGATTCCATACGTATATGGTTTAACCTGTGGCGAATTGGCTTACTTCTTAAACGAGGAAGGCTTGCTAAACAATGGAAAAAAGTGCAAGCTAAGCATTGTAAAAATGAAAGGTTGGCAAAGAAATATGCTTTTTACAGATACCCAATTGCCTTGGGTACCAACTTCCCCACACATTCCCAATTCAAGAAGTGCTTTGCATTATGCCGCTTCAGGAATTTTGGGTGAATTATACACCATATCAATTGGAGTTGGCTATACTCAACCTTTTGAATTGTTCGCAGCAGAATGGATTAATGCCGATAAACTTGCAGAGCATTTGAATGCATTAAATCTTCCCGGGTTAATATTCCGTCCTGTTCATTACAAACCATATTATTCCGTAAGTAAAAGCAAAATGATTCATGGCGTACAAGTTCACTTTACGAATGTTCACAAGGCTCCGCTTTCGCTGATTCAGTTCTATGTATTACAGGAATGCAGTAAGCTACATCCCGACAAGAATGTGTTTGAACTTTGCGAATCATCTCGTCTGAACATGTTCGATAAGGTTTGTGGTACAAATAAAATACGAAAAGAATTCAGTAAAAATTTCTCTGTAAAGGATATCGAAAATCTGTGGAACCAACCTGCCAGGGATTTTGAGAAAAATTCGAGAAAATATTGGCTCTATTAATCTGCTATATATGCGAATCAAGAGTTAAAAGTACTTAAAGTTTAAAGTGCCTTAAGTTAAAATTAAGAGCTTTTAAGCATTTCAGGTACTTAGAAACTGTTTACATTTTATCCTTTGGTTTATTTTGGCAACTTAAGCACTCAGTCGACTGCAAAAATTCTTTAAATAGCTAAGGCTATTCGTATCATTTTTCC
>JAOARS010000276.1 GCA_025210415.1 Marinifilum sp.
AAAGAGGAGGATGAGAATATTGTGATTGAAACCTATCACGACCATAGAATGGCTATGGCATTTGCTCCGGTAGCAATGCTGCGTGAGGATATTTCAATTGATGATCCGGAAGTGGTGAAGAAATCTTATCCTGAATTTTGGAAACAGTTGAAATCGCTAAATTTCGAAGTGAAAGAAAAATAAGAATATACAAAAATTGAAAAAGGGAGCTCGTATCAGGTTGGTACGAGCTTTTTTAGGACTAGTCATTAAAATAAACCTAAGAGCTGATTGGTAAGTGAGAGTTTTGAGAAAACTCAGTACTTGTAAAGTGAACCCCAGATGTAAGTTACAACCCATGAGAAGTGGTCTACATATCGACGTATGCTTCCTTATTGAAAATATTAGGATCGAAAGTTATGAAATGGCTTTTGTTGGCTTGGCATACAATGTATGTGTGTCCATTATTGTAGTCTTGGACTAACTTGATTTTACCTCCGCAGTGACATTTTCCATCATATTTTGTCAAATATAATTTTCTGTAGTTGATAATGTTGAACCATTTTGTAACCAGTATTCTGCTGTGATGTAATATCGAGAAAAGGAATATTAATAATGAAAAAGTAATAATTGATGGAATGATTAATTGTGTGTAAAAGTCTGTTATTGGATGTTCAAATTCGTGTTTGAGAAGAAGGTATGACGTGCTTGTAAGGAATAAAAAGAGAAATGTTATTATAACTATCAGCCATGTTTTTGTTATATGGCACTTGAATAAAAGAAGTGGAGTTCTCATGGCTTCCCATATTTGAAATTCCTTTTCCTCGCCATTTATTAAAGTTTTGATGCTATTGATTTTAGTAATGTTTTGTGTGTAGTGGGAGATCATTGTGATATCATTACTTTTCCTTCTTAAAGTTATAATAAACCCGAGTATTGTTGCTATACTTCCCAATAGCGTAAATATTTCTATAAAACTCATGATTCCAGAATAAAAAATTAGTGTATTTGTTAGTTGATGTTTTTGTTGGGATATAACAAAAGCAGGCAACCTAAAAAAACTGCCTGCTTCCTTATCATTTTGGTATGAATTAACTCCTTACCATTTTTCCCAGTATTTCCAGTAGTTGTGGGTTGTCTTCCAGACCAATTTTAACAACGGCATAGAATTCACTCATCCAGTCATCAATTTTGGCAAATATTTCATCTTTCTTTTTTGTTGCCACTTGCGATTCGCCTTTTTCTTTTAGGTATTCCAGTCTAAGTGCATCCAGTTCGCCAATTAGGTTTTGGGTTCCACTGATTTCTTCAGCAGTAATTTTTAAACGAAGTAATTTTGTTTTCATGTCTTCGTCAGCAGCAATATCAGCATAAAACTTTTTTACCACTTCCAGCCATTTGATATAGGTGCGCGGTAAGGCATTCAGCAGGTTTAAGCGATCAGCCGTAACTGCATCATTGCGGAATATTACCTTCGCTTTTTTACGGTGCAAGTTGTAAATATTCTCCAACTGTAATTTCTTGTTGTAGAAATTGGAATAGGATAGAGAAGTTTCATCATCTTCAATTTTGTTGAGATTGTATACTTCTCTGGTTTTTGTCAATAGGTTTTTTCCTTCACCGATCACCTCGGTAGTGTAGCCTAATTCATTCAAAATAACTGAAATTTGCGGATGGGTTTGTGCGTTTTCTAATGCTATCCGATAAGATTCAAGTGTCTGTGCTTCGGAAAATTTGGGTCTTGTTGCCATGTTTAAAAATTTAATGATTACTGTGCAAAGCTTTTGCTTCGCGTTACAATTGCATTGCTTCACATTGCATTTGCGTTGCTTCCGATTACATTTCTATTGCTTCACCTTACAATTGGCTTGCTTCTTTTTGCAGGTGGCCTGCTTCTGTTTGTAAGTCTGTTGCTTCCAACAACAATTGAATTGCTTCTCTTTGCAACTCACTTGCTTTTGTTAAAGGTTGATGTGTTGTTGTATATTTTTTAAATTGTTTAGTTATTATTTTTCATAGTTACTGAATTTAAAGAATATTACTTACCAAACAAAAAATATTTATAAGAAGTTCTGGTTTTAAAATAAAATTAATACTTATCAACTTTCTCTGTAGTCCATAAACATTGGCTTGCCATATGATATCAATGTGTGAAAATTACTAAATGTGTTTTACAACATATTGGTGTTGTATGTCTTAATTCAAGATTAATTGTTTGATTAGTATGTGTATAAAGTGTTTTGTCCTTTGAATTAAAATCTGAGATAATAGAGTTAGAGTAGAGAGAAAACCAGAGAGAGTATTGAGTTTGTGAAGAAGAGGAAGTCTGGAATGTAGAAGGTAAATATTGAATTGATCTCAAAAATAAGATTATCTATAAATAGTTATAAAGAATCAATTAATTAATAAATGCCACCTTTTAAAATGAAAAAGAATTATCTATTAAAAGCATCGTTCATTCTTTTATGTGTGAAGAAATATTCTCAATTTAGGAATTTCATTTCTATCCCGCTAACAGCTTCGTCTATCCTGAATTTTGCGAAACACCTGTGAGTTTGTAAGCAAAAGGTCAAGGCACAGAAATCTATTTCCAATTGTTCGATTTTAAGTTTCGTTTTTCGGCGTGTCGGCATTACCAACAGCTAAGAAACAGATGAAATTGTTCGTATCGAATTAAAATATGACAGGATGATTGCATCCATAGACAAGGTGATGCATTCACCTGGAAGTCATTAAAATCAAGTCAAATAACTTCAACATTTTACTATGAAAAAAAGCATTCTAATGAAATTACATTTGTTTGTAATTTTATCCTGTATTGGAGTTTTTTCTATTCAAGCACAGGATCCGGTTGATCATTCACAATCACAAATTCTTACAGATGTAGTGCTACCATCTCCAAGTGTGGCCGCTCTGAGCAAATTTGTTGATATACCAGTAGGTTATTATACTGGAGTTCCCAATATTTCCATTCCTTTTGGTGAGTTAAGGGGAAGAGAAATCAGTGTTCCAATATCAATCAGCTATCACGCCAGTGGAGTTAGAGTAAGCGATATACCAGGTTGGGTAGGCAGTGGCTGGGCTCTGAATGCAGGAGGAGTAATTTCCAGAACTATGGTAGGTTTCCCGGACGAAAAGGCAGGAGTTGGTTATTTTGATATGATTGACGAAATGCCAGCTGCAGATGATCCCTATTTTTACAGTTGGGTTCCCGAAACTGATACTGAAAAGCGACAGGTTGCAGAAGGGCAGTGGGATTTACAGCCAGATATGTTTACATACAGTTTTAACGGGCAGTCGGGTAAGTTTGCTTTTAGCGTGGAAGCTGATGGTAGTGTAACAGCCCGAACCATACCCTACCGGAACATTAAAATAGAACCCGATTGGTCGAACAAACGCTGGACGATTACAACAGAAGATGGTACAAAGTATGTTTTTGGGACTACTCTTGATGGTAGTAGAAATGCATATGAGACTAATCATGGAGATGGAGAAGGTTCTCACGCATTTGTATCTGCCTGGCACCTGATGGAAATCATTAGCCTAAATGATACGGATCGTATGGATTTTTATTATGGGGCGGTTCAGGAATTATATGATATTTCCGAATCCGAAACACGATATAACTCAATTAATAGTGGGGATTCTCCTGTGTTGGGACCTGATTGGACGAGTTTTAGACCAAATATAAATCCGACTTATAAAATTGAAAAGATTGAATCTTTTAATGGTTCTGTTGTGTTTGGGAAAAATGCAGGTCGGGAAGATATGTATAATAATAAGGGATGTATGTTATCTTCGATTGAGTTTAGGGACGAAAAGGATGAAATGTACCGCAAATTTGAATTGATTCATGGATACATAAATAGCACATGGGGAGATTATAAGAGAAAACGCTTACGCTTGGATCGGGTAACAGAAATAGATTCATATGGAGATTCGAAACCTCCATATATCTTTACGTACAATGAGGATAGAACTCTACCTGCTAGAGATTCCAAATCGATTGACCATTGGGGTTACTATAATGGAGTTAATAATTCCACATTAATTCCTGAAATGGATTTGGGATATAAAGTGTTATCTGGTGGGAATCGAGAATCCAATCACGAATTTATAAAAGCTGGGGTTTTAGAAAAAATTACTTATCCGACAGGAGGAGATGTCACCTTTGAATATGAAGGTCATGAATATGGTTCAAATTCTCGAGGGTTAGTAAATGAGATTATTTATAAAGATGTTACAAAATCTTTTTCTTTAGATAAGAGAACTAATTATTCTCAGCCAGATGAGGTCTTTTATTCATTTGAAATACCATTTAAGCAATATGCAGATTGCGTATTTAGATTAGAATCAGGCTTACCTGAAGTGAATGCTTTTGTAGAAATTATGGATTCCGATGACAATCAAATTGCAGTTAGTTCTCAAATTGCTCAGCAGTATGTTTATTTTCAGGCAGATACTTATAAGGTGAGAATATTTGCAATGCTAAAAGAGTTAGCAAAAGTGAGAATTACCTATAAGAAAAAAATGACTGATGAAAATGGAAATATAGTGTACAAGAAACGGTTTCCAGCTGGAGGACTGCGAATTAAAAAGATTACAACCTATGATGGGTTTGATCATTCTAAAGATATTATTAGAAAGTTTGAGTACAACAGTAGAACAGATTCAGAACGTTCTTCAGGGAGGTTACTGGTTAAAAACAAATATGATTATAGCTATAAGATTCCCCGTATTGTAAATCAGCCTCCTAATAATATTCCTCAAGATATTGGAACATACACCTACATAGTTCGCACTTCTTCCAACATGAATCAAAACAGCTCATCATCTCACATTTGCTATTCTAATGTTCGGGAAATAAAAGGAGATAACGGAGAGGGTGGATTCACAGATTACTACTACGATTATTATGGTGACGTGGCTTGTCGT
>JAOARS010000277.1 GCA_025210415.1 Marinifilum sp.
AGAGTAATGAAGAAGGCTGTTGCATATCTTCAACCGTTTATTGAAGATGAAAAAGGCAATGCTGCAGATGCTAAAAATGCAGGCAAAATATTAATGGCAACCGTAAAAGGTGATGTTCACGATATCGGTAAAAATATTGTTGATGTAGTTTTGGGCTGCAATAACTTTGATGTGATAGACTTGGGAGTTATGGTTCCATGTTCAAAAATATTGGAAGTTGCTAAACAGGAAAATGTTGATGCAATAGGCCTGAGTGGATTGATTACACCATCGCTTGAAGAAATGTGTTTTGTTGCCGAAGAGATGCAACGCGAAGGGTTCGATATTCCTTTGGTTGTGGGTGGAGCAACAACATCTGAATTGCATACAGCAGTGAAAATTGAACCAAACTATAAGAATGGAGTTGTGCATGTAAGCGATGCTTCACAGTCGGTAGGGATTTTCAAGAAACTTTGCGATAAAAGCAAACGTGAAGATTATCTGGAAACCGTTAAGGAGCAATATCAGCAAGTACGAGAGAATCATGCCAAACAAAAATCGGCTGAATATTATTCTTTGGAAGAGGCAAGAGCAAATGCAGAGGCAATCGACTGGGCAAAATCACCAATCTACAAACCAAAGAAAACCGGTTTGCAGGTGCAAAAAGATTTCCCAATCAAAGAAATCAGAAAATACATCGATTGGACCTTTTTCTTTGTGGCCTGGGAGTTGAAATGCATGTATCCTGAAATTATGGAAGATCCGGATTACAAGGATGAAGCAAAAAAGCTTTTCGACGATGCCAATAAAATGTTGGACAAGATTGAGAAAGAGAACCTTTTGGAAGCAAGTGCTGTGTATGGATTGTTCCCGGCCAATGCTGTGGGAGACGATATTGTGATCTATTCTGATGAGAACAGAAGTTCGGAACTGAAGCGATTTACACAGGTTCGTCAGCAGGAGAAATTCTCGAAAGGCTTAAGTAATTTGTGTTTGAGCGATTTTGTGGCTCCAATTGAATCGGGTAGAATCGATTATGTAGGAGCATTTGTTGTAACGGCAGGGCTTGGAATAGAGGCGAGCCTGCAAAAATATGCTGAGAAAAATGATGATTACAACAGTATCATGATCAAGATTTTGGCCGATAGATTAGCAGAAGCCTACACAGAATTGTTACATGAGCAAATCCGAAAGGATGATTGGGCCTATGCCAATGGTGAAGATCTGAGCATAGAAGAAATGTTACGCGAAAAATACCAGGGAATTCGTCCGGCTTTTGGTTACCCATCCTTACCAGAACACTCCGAAAAGAAAGTGCTTTGGGATTTCTTGAAAGTAGAGGAAAGTATCGGAGCAACATTAACCGAAAGTTATGCCATGTACCCGGCAGCTTCGGTAAGTGGATTGGTGCTTTCTCATCCCGATGCAATTTATTTTTCTATTGATAAAATAAAGGATGACCAGGTGAAAGACTATGCCAAACGCAAGGGAATAAATGAAACAGAAGCTAAAAAACTATTAAGTGCAATACTATAAAGTAACAACAAGTTATGTGAATCAAGAGTTGAAGTTTTTCTATTGAATCTTATTTAATGAATAGAATAAACAAAATGTGCAGAAAAATATTTTTTGTGCCGATGGGCATTGGAAAAACAACCTGCTTATACGTAGAAAACTTTTAGAAAGAAGGGGAAGCTGAGAACTTGTTCGAAGATCACCCCGCCGCACTTAAAGTTTTCAAGTAGAAGAAGATTGGTTTTACACGCCCTAGATTTTTTGCTTACTTTTTCATCAATGGAAAAAGTGAGAGCCTTCCGGCTTGAGGAGAAATTATATGAAGGTAATTTTCAATCCTTAATTCGGATTAGTTACTAATATCTAACAAAAACCAATGAAAGTAATTGAACATTTAAACCATGCAATTGAGAATAAAACCACACATTTCTCTTTTGAACTGCTACCACCTTTAAGAGGTAACAGTATATATAAGGTATTTAATACCATCGAAAAACTTCGGGAGTTCGATCCAAAGTACATTAACATTACCGCCCACCGCGATGAGGTTGTTTTTGTTGAATCACCCAATGGAGGATTTGAGAAAAAGATTACTCGTAAGCGTCCGGGAACTGTTGCTGTGGCGGCTGCCATCCAGAATAAATACAAACTTACAGTTGTTCCTCATGTAATTTGTAGTGGATTTACACCTGAAGAAACGGAAAATGCTTTATTGGATCTGAATTTTTTGGGTATTCATGATTTACTGCTTTTACAAGGAGATAAATCACCACGTCACGATTTCATTCCAAGTGAAGGAGAGCACAAATTCGCAATTGATTTAATTGGACAGGTGAATGGTATCAATAAAGGAAACTTTTTGGATGGAACTCATGTTGACCCATTTGAAACACCATTTTCTTATGGTACTGCCGGATACCCTGAGAAACACGAAAATGCTCCAAATATGGAATCAGATTTATATTGGCTGAAGAAAAAAGTAGATGCAGGAGCAGATTATATCGTAACTCAAATGTTCTTCGATAACCAGAAATTCTTCGATTTCGAGAAAAGAGTGCGTGAAGCAGGAATTACTGTTCCTGTTGTACCGGGTATAAAGCCTATTTCTGCACTTTCACAATTAAATGTGCTTCCACAAATTTTTAAAACTGAGATACCAGAAGCCTTGGCAGCCGAGGTACGTAAGTGCAAAAGCAACGATGAGGTGAAACAAGTTGGAGTAGAGTGGGGAATACAGCAAAGCAAAGAGCTGATTCAGCATGGTGTACCATCACTACACTTTTACACCTTAATGGCATCTAACTGTGTGAGAGACATTGCAAAAGCAATTTATTAACGAAATTAGCTATGAAATGAAATCCCTTTTCTGTTATTGAAGAGGGATTTTTTTTATGCAGAAACTGCAATAAAAGCGGGTCCTACTCAGTTAAAAAATAGAATTGATAATTAATGAACAGATGAGAAAGACAATTATTCTATTGCTATTGATGAGTGGCGCTTTATTATCGAAAGCGCAAGTGTTTAATACTTCAGGAATTTTAAAAGGAGGTGAGGCTGCAATTGGTTTTGAACCATCTTTGTTGGTCTACGATGGAGAGACCGATTTTATGATGTTTTTTCATGCAGGAGTTGGTTTGGGCAGAAATGTAGATCTTGGTGCCAGGTTTGGCGTATTTGGGGATGAAAACTATTATGGTGGAGATGTGGAATTCGGTATTAGTAAAACCCTCTCCCTATCAGCAGGGATGCATCATTTTCATGATTTTGGATTCGATGGAACAGCAAATGTGAGCGTACCATTGGCCAGGGGAACAAAACTAATTACAGGTTTGGATATGGATATTATATTTGGCGATGAAACGAAGATTCCATTGTGGGTACCATTCGGAATCAGGGTGTCGGTTGGAAATGGTTGGTCGCTGATTATGGAATCGGAAATTGAATTAACCGATGAGGCTTATCATTATTTTGGAATAGGGATGGCTTACGGATTTTAGGTAGAGAATTTATGGAGTGGTTTGTAATAATTTAAAAGTTTATAACAGCTTGTTAATAATGCGAATCAAGGGTTGAAACAGAGAATGAATTGACGCTGATTTTTAAGATTTTATATGATTTAGTTTGTTGAATACATTCAAAGTCGCTGCAAGCTTTCTGTTTCCAAATCATAAATCATCATGATAATCTGCGTCTTATATACTAAAAAACCGACAAATTTAACTGAGGCAATTCGTAAGTAAAGCAGCATAAGCCTCAGAGAGACGAAATTTTGTTAGAAAAACAGTAAATAAACCCTCTTAGGCACGACATTAATAATTGTTCTAAAAAAGAATTCAACGCTTGATTCGCATTAAATGCAAAAGTTGGCTAAAATGATATAATAAGATCGAGGTGGTACAAGCATCTGTTGACAATTGAATCTGACAGTGCTGACAAAAACATTCATTTGTCAACAAATATGAATGGCACTACTCGTTTTTATACTGAATAGCCATACAATTTTCCTGAAAGGCCTGGCATACTCCAAAACATGCCTGACATTTAATATCGATTGCTTGGAATTTTAAGAAAAAACTCTGCTTATTTTATTCGTATTCCTGTTTTTTTTAATCCCCAGCCTGCCTTTTTGCTTCCTGTGTGTTTTACAAAAGCCAGGTGCTTCTCCCTTTTAGGCAAATGCAGCTCTAAAAAAGCCAGGTATTCCTGTCAATTTTCCGGATGTTTTTCTTAAACTACCAGATACTTTAAGGGCAAAAGCCAGATTGTTTTCTAAAAACGCCAGAGCTTTTTCTTAAAAAACCAGGCTGAGTTCTATCAGTTATTAACGCAGTTCTTAAAAAGCCAGCAGCAGGAGGCTTTTGAGTAGGGGAATTGCATTTAATTGTTTATTGTGTTTAAAACTCCATTTGAGATGATCACTTTAAGTGAGGTGATCAATAATGTATTGTTTTTTTACTGATCATCCCACTTTGAGTGGGAATATCAGGAAGATACTGCCTTAGAATACATCAGAGTTTTTAGATATTCCAAAAAATCAAAAGGTTCTTGCCATAATAGGTGTCGGAAATAAAAATGGTGTAAAAGCAGGTAGGAATGAATCTTTTTTAATGAAAGAAAAAATTCACTGGAATAAATTCTGATACCGAGATACTGCGAGAGCTAAAAACAGCCTTCTAATAATTGAAGAGCTTGTAACAACAATTGTTTTTACGAGCTTTTTTTATATACACAATTGAAATATAAAGAGTATCTTATATATGGCAATTGCATTTGGTAAATGTTATCTTACTAACATGTGTATATTTTTAACCTGAGTTCGATTAAATGAGCTATTTTGGAAAATAGTATCAGCAACATGATTCCAATTAAATTAATGATTTGATTATCCTAAATTCTCTTGCTACATGAGACGTTTAAAATATTTGGTTTTTATTGTTTTGCCATTACTTTGCATCTTTTCTTGTTCAAAAAAGAAATACGATATTTTAACATACAAA
>JAOARS010000278.1 GCA_025210415.1 Marinifilum sp.
ATCCTCCACGAGCGGGAATGCATGCCGATGTGGTGGAAACCATTCTTCACGCAGCTCCAAAAAGAATTGTTTACGTTAGCTGTAACTCGGCAACACAAGCACGTGATTTAGCAATGATGGACGAAGCCTACAAAGTAAGCAAAGTGCAGGCTGTTGACATGTTCCCTCATACTCATCATGTGGAGAATATTGTGCAGTTGGAGAAGAGATAATCGGTTTTATTTCCCCAAAATTAAATAATCTAAAAAGCTCGCAGAGATATATTTCTTTGCGGGCTTTTTTTCTACATCGATACATCATCAGAACAAAATTCGACTTGCCATTCTCTATTTTGTTGATTATATTAGCTTTATAAATTTACTTACTAACCATATTAAACGAAAAAGCTAATTAACTACTTAAATTTAACCAATCAACCACATCCACATGAAAGGACTTAAATTTCAAACCCGACTCGTATTAGGCTTTTCAATCATTTTATTTTTTAGTTTCATTATTGGAACCATTTCTTTTATCGAAATTAAAAATATCGGTAAAAACACAGAATCCATTTATCGCCATCCTTTAGCAGTAAGTAATTCTGTTCGCGACATAAACATTAGCATTAACGCCATTCATCGATCGATGAAAGATGTTGTTTTGGCAAAGAATATAGAAGAATTATACGAGTCAGTATTACTGGTAAACAAACACGATCGTCAGATTTACACCTCTTTTAAAATAGTTCGAGAACGATTTTTAGGCGATAAAGAAGTTGTAAATGATGCATATATTGCTTACCGGGATTGGGAAAAAATCAGAAGTGAAGTAATCATGTTAAAGAAAGGCGGACATGACGAACGTGCAGCCGATATTACCAGAGGACGTGGAGCATTTCAGGTGAATCTTTTATTCGAAAAAACAAAAATACTTACCGATTTTGCTCAAAACAAAGCTGATGAATTTTACCAAAGTACTCTTGCAGCAGAGCAGAAGAGTTTTGCCATTCTTATTACCAGCATCTCCATTATATTATTTTTAAGTATAATTACAGCACTTTGGCTATCAAGAAGCATTTCAAAACCTATCCATAATTTCATAAAAGAAACAAGCATCATTTTTACAAATCAGGATGAATTAATTGATAATATTCATAACCAAAGTGAGCAGGAAATTCTTGGAATAACCTCTCAAAAACTAAAGTCATCATATCAAAAACTGAATGATTTTAACAAAGAGCTCGATCGCCAAATAGAACAAAGAACCTCAGAACTTAAAGAAGCAAAAGAAAAAGCTGAAGAAAGTGAAAAGTTAAAATCGGCTTTCCTGGCAAATATGTCACACGAAATAAGAACTCCACTAAACTCCATACTTGGATTTTCTGAATTTCTTAAAAAAGATACCCTATCAAAAGAAAAGAAAGAATTATATCTAAATATGATTGATAGTGGAGGTCAAAGATTGCTTACCATTATATCTGATATTGTTGATATTTCGAAAATTGAAGCAGGACAATTCTCTCTTAGTTACGAAATTGCCATGTTAAATGAAATTATTGATGACCTTCAGCAACAATTCTCAATAGCCACTACTAAAAAAAGCATTGAGTTAAAAACTGTTAAACCACTCGATAATTACTCAAGTTTCATTTCAACCGATATTACCAGGTTTTCTCAAATCATTTCTAATCTTTTAGAAAATGCCATTAAGTTTACCGATAAAGGAGAGATAGAATTTGGTTATCAAATTAACAACAACAAGCTGTTGTTTCATGTAAGAGATACAGGAATTGGTATTCCAAAAGATTTTCATCATTTAATATTCGAAAGGTTTCGGCAAACCGACACACAAGAATCAAAACTGCCTACCGGCACAGGATTGGGACTTTCAATTGCCAAAGGAATAGTAGAGTTGTTTGGTGGTAATATTTGGGTTGAATCGGAAGCAGGAACAGGAGCATGTTTCTATTTTGAATTGCCCTATCTTCCTATGGCAACCACGCAAGTCAATAAAAAAATTAAAACTGATGAATTCTTTTTACACACCAGTGGAAAAACCATTCTTGTAGTAGAAGATGAACTCTCGAACTATATCTACATTCGGGATTTACTAGGTGAATTCAATTACAGTGTAATTCATGCAAAAAACGGCAGAGATGCCGTCGAGATTATCAACAACAAAATAGAGGTAGATTTAATTTTAATGGATATTAAAATGCCTGTTATGAACGGATTTCAGGCAACAAGAGAAATTCGAAAAACAAACAAAACAATTCCTGTAATTGCACAAACGGCTTATGTCATGTCTGAAGATAAGCGACAAGCATTAAATGCCGGGTGTAACGATTTTTTATCCAAACCAATTACATTTCAAGCTTTTTCAAAAATTGCACAAAAACATTTGAGCTGATCAAATTGATCTTATCTATTCTTACTACTTTGCAGATGTATAGCACTAACAACTCAAAACCAATATGCGACGAAAAGAAAAAGAAATAAGCAACAAAAACCTGTTAAACGAAATTCTAATTCAATCGAACATGTGCAGGTTGGCAATACACGACACACCTTATCCATATATTGTAGCATTAAATTACGGTTACGCCGATAATGCTCTGTTTATTCACTGTGCAAAAGAAGGGAAGAAAATTAAGCTTTTAGAAAAAAACAATAAAGTTTGTTTTCAGATTGATATTGGAAGTGAAATCATAAAACATACAGAATCATGCCAATGGACAACAAAATATCGATCGATAGTTGGAATTGGTGAGGTTGAATTAATCGATGATTTTGATCAAAAAACCCTCGGTTTGGATGTAATCATGAATCATTCAGGCAAAGCTGATAACACATACAACTCTAAGGCTGTTGATAAAGTGTTAATCCTGAAAGTAAACATCAAAGAAATATCAGGCAAACAAGCTGGAGAATGGGAATCATGATTAGTATTTCCCATTAATGATTAAAAGGTATCAAGATTCTATGTTTAAATCCAAATCTTGAATCTTTTGTTTTTTATTAAATTTGTAATTATTTAAAGGAAGTATTTTTTAATACTATCCTGCGTAGGGTGACTTTATGTTACCCTACCTTTTTTAATGTTTCTCTG
>JAOARS010000279.1 GCA_025210415.1 Marinifilum sp.
ATACTGTGCCTGATCCAGGTTCAATGTACCAGCAACCTTCTTCATCGAGTTAATTTGAGCATTACCACCCACCCGCGATTCCGAAAGACCTACGTTAATTGCAGGACGAATACCAGCATTAAATAAGTCTGATTCCAAGAAGATCTGACCATCTGTAATCGAAATTACATTGGTTGGGATATAAGCAGAAACGTCACCTGCCTGAGTCTCAATAATTGGAAGCGCAGTTAATGAACCACCACCTTTAATAATTGATTCTCCATTTTCATCCTTCGCATTCTTCAAACTCTCAGGAAGATCATTCATCTGACGTGCAATTTCATCAGAGTTAATCACCTTAGCGGCACGCTCCAATAATCTTGAGTGAAGATAGAATACGTCTCCTGGATAAGCCTCACGTCCCGGTGGACGACGAAGCAATAGTGATACCTCACGATAGGATACTGCCTGCTTCGATAAATCATCATAAATGATTAATGCAGGACGACCTGTATCACGGAAGAACTCACCAATAGATGCACCCGCAAATGGTGCGTAGAATTGCAATGCAGCCGGATCTGATGCGGTTGCAGATACAATTGTTGTATAAGCCATTGCTCCGTTTTCTTCCAAAGTTCTGGCAATATTTGCAACGGTTGAACCTTTCTGTCCTACTGCAACATAAATACAGTAAACAGGTTCACCTTTGTCGTAAAATTCTTTCTGATTGATAATGGTATCAATTGCAATTGCAGTTTTACCAGTCTGACGGTCACCAATGATTAACTCACGCTGTCCACGTCCGATTGGAATCATCGCATCAATTGCCTTCAAACCTGTTTGCAATGGCTCGTTTACCGGCTGACGATAAATTACCCCTGGTGCTTTACGCTCCAATGGCATTTCGTAAGTTGTTCCTGTAATTTCACCTTTACCGTCAATCGGTTCACCAATGGTATTGATAACACGTCCCAACATTCCCTCACCTACATTAATCGAGGCAATACGTTTGGTACGTTTCACTACGTCACCTTCTTTAATACCTTGTGACTCACCCAAAAGTACTGCACCAATATTGTCTTCCTCTAAGTTCAAAACAATACCCAATACACCATTTTGGAATTCGATCAACTCATTTGATTCTACATTCGATAATCCGTAAACGCGAGCGATACCATCACCTACTTGCAATACGGTTCCGACTTCTTCCAGTTCTGCTTCGGTTTTTAATCCTTCTAATTGCTGCTTTAGAATTTCCGAAACTTCTGCAGGTTTAATACTAGCCATATTTATTTGATTTTAGTGCCTTAAGTACTTAAAATACTTATGATTGCCTTAAGTTTTAAGTACGTACAACTTAAATATTTTTTGATCTGAATGCCTAAACTTACTTTCTTCAACTCTAAATACTTTAGGCACTTTAAGTACTTCTAACTTATTCTATTCGATAGTAATTCTCTCTTAATTTGATTCAATTGATTGGCAACTGAAGCATCCAATTGTTGATCTTCAACACGAATTACGAAACCACCAATAATATCCTCATCAATAATTTCTGTTAATTCGATTTTCGAGCTGAAAGATTTTTCAAGAAGATCAGATATTTTCTGCTTGCTTGTATCTTCAACTTTAATAGCTGATGTTAGTGTTGCCGATAATATTCCCATATCTTTTCTACAAAGAGTCAAGAAATTTCTTGAAATGTCTTTAATGTAGATTTCTCTTCGGTTTTGCAGAACCAAATCAAGGAAACTCAATGTCATCGCATCAATATTACCAGTAAATATCTGCTTCACTGTCTCCCTTTTCTGAAGAGTTTTCACCACCGGACTTTCAATCATCAGCCAAAAATCAGAACTTTCTTTTATCAGATTATCAACAATTTTAATATCTGATATAAAAGTTTCGATCAAATTTTTCTCTTTTCCTAATTCGAAAAGAGCTTTGGCATATCGAACCGAGATTTTACTTTCGTTCATTCTTTTAGATATTAGATATGAGTATCAAGTAGTAAGACTATTTACAGCTTCAATAAAAATTGAGTACTGATATTCTCATTAACTCATTAACTCATTAACTCATTCACTCAATTACTAAATCCTAATTCAATTTTACTTCGTCCATTAGCTTCTTGAAGTAATCTTTTTGTTGCTGATCATCTGCAAATTGCTGACGAAGAACTTTCTCTGCAATTTCAACTGATAAATTAGCTACCTGAGCTTTAATTTCGTTTAATGCAGCAGATTTTTCGCTCTCAATGTTAGCTCTGGCCGATTCAACTAGCTTATCAGCTTCAAGAGTAGCTTTTTGTTTTGCTTCATTAACGATTTTAGTACTCATTTCTTTTGCCTCTTTAAGCATCCCTTCACGCTCTTTTCTTGCCTCTTGAAGAATTCTTTCGTTGTCGGCTTGCAACTCAGCCATTTCTTCTTTAGCACGATCAGCAGAACGTAATGCATCTTCAATCGACTCTTCACGTTCTTTTAAGGCATTCAATATCGGTTTCCAAGCAAACTTTTTAAGGATAAAAAGTACGATGGCAAAAGCCAAAAACATCCATATAAAAGTTCCTAATTCGAATGATAATAAACCCATATTATTCTATTTTTTTCACCTTACGGTGGATTTTAATAATCAATTGTTACCACAATTTGCCTCAGGCAATCCCATGTTGGCAAATTGTGGATTAGTTTCGTAAAGCTCTTACAATACGATTAACAAACAAATGATGATCGCAAAGAAAGCAGCACCTTCAATAAGTGCAGCAGCAACAATCATGTTTGTACGAATATCTCCAGATGCTTCTGGTTGGCGAGCAATACTCTCAAGAGCAGAACCACCAATTTTACCGATACCTAAACCAGCACCAATAGCAGCCAAACCAGCTCCTAATGCAGCACCCATTTTAGCAACACCCATAGTAGCTGCAGCCTGAAGAAGAATTGATAATGTAATCATAGTGTTTTTATATTAATGATTAAAAAACTATAAATAGCTCCAATTAAGGAGTTGAAAATTCTTAATGATGTTCTTCCGTTGCCATACCAAAGTAAAGCGCAGAAAGAAGTGTAAATACAAAAGCTTGAATTAAGGCAACAAGCAGTTCCAAAATGTCCATGAAAATGATAAATGCTACTGAGAACACTGAGGTTCCAAAACCTGCAGCTGCTCCTTTTTCACCGAAAATAAAGATCAAACTAACAAATGCCAGCACAATCATGTGACCTGCTGTAATGTTTGCAAACAAACGAACCATTAATACAATTGGTTTAGTCAGCATTCCCATAAACTCAACAACTGGCATTAATGGAACAGGGAATTTTAACCACCAAGGCACTCCAGGTGTGTTGAAAATATGTTGCCAGTAATTTTTATTTCCACTAAAAGTTGTAATAATAAAAGTAAATAATGCCAATACCATAGTAACCGTAATATTACCAGTTACATTAGCTCCTCCTGGGAATAATGGTATCAAGCCCATTAAGTTGTTCAACCAAATAAAGAAGAAGATAGTTAATAGAAACGGCATGAATCTCTCATACTTTTTCTCGCCAATGGCTGGTTTTGCAATCTCATCGCGAACAAAGATGATGATTGGTTCCATAACTGATTGAATTCCTTTCGGAGCCTTACCTTTTCTTCTTGCATATGCTTTTGCAACAGAAATGAAAACCCATAGCAGAATAATCATACTTATAAGCATTGCAACAACATTCTTGGTCATTGAGATATCGAAAGGACGAACTTCCTGACCGTTGATTTTTTCAACAACTTTACCTTTAAACTCACCTTCCTGTGCTATGTAAAATCCTTTATATGCATCGTGACCATGATGAAATTTACTAGACATGAACATGTGAAAGCCAGATTGCTCCGATATAAGAATTACAGGAAGGGGAATTGATGCATGAAAATCACCTATAGAAAAAATATGCCAATCGTAAGCATCGGCAATGTGATCCATAATAAATTCTCCTGCTTGAAATTTTTCTTTTTTGTGAGTATCGTGGTGAGCATGTTTGTCATGTTCATCAGAAGCAAACGCGGTAGCAGCGCTCGCAATAAAGAAGGCGATTAGTAGTAATCGATGAATGTTTTTCATACTTACATCACTTGCAATGAATCATTCTTAATCATTGGGGCAGAACAATTCAAATTGTTATTTTAATTGTCAATAGACTGGAT
>JAOARS010000280.1 GCA_025210415.1 Marinifilum sp.
GGAGCAATGAAAGCAGTACTCAAGAAAAGTAACAAGAAAATTTTTCATATTACCATCTCTGGCGAAGGTATTGAATCCAAAGGCGGGAAACCAAAAAAAGATCTTGCCTATCGCATCATTTATTATGATATTGATAAATAAGACCAAACGAAGAGGATATTCCAAAAAATAAAGTTTCTGAATTTCAAAGATTTCTCTTTAGGTTACAGAATACAGCGTTGGTCTTTTTCTTTTTAGATATACATTTTTGTGATATTGGTAAAGACAGCATTAATGCTGTCTCTTCCACCTCTTATTATAATAGTGGTAGATGCAAGGCATTGTCTTGGATCTACTTAAATGAATCATTTCTTTTGCCTGAAAGGCAATTAGCAACAGCCCAGGGCAAGGGAGTGATAATGACCGCCACCCTGAAATAATGACACTGGTTTATTATCGTTGCAACAGTGAATGTTGTTGGTTTGGGTGGTTCATTGCGACGAACATGAATTGTTTGTTTTGTCTTCAAGCCAGACGGACATTTTCTCTATCTTTTCTCCTTAGATGAGAAAAGAAACAAAAGAATCAAGCCAATCGGATACTGTTCGCCTTTTCATGGTAACGATCTGCCCCGAATCGCATCCGATTGGCGACTCCCACTCGATGTGCATCATAGATATATTTTGGGGAATTCTCCCTTCAAAGAATCCCAAATTCGGAACGCACTGCCTAACATTTTTCCAAAATGGCTCATTTAATATTGCATTTGGTATTACAAGTGGAAAAATTTCCCATTTGAATTGAATGCATAAAAAACTAAGGGTATCACACGAAGTGATACCCTTAAAAACATATATACAAAAATAAAACTAGCTTTTAACCAGAATACCTAGGATCTCTAATTGTTGTGGCGTATCGTAAAGTGCAATTTTTGCAAGAATATCAAAATCATCCATCCACTCGCTTAATTCATGAAGGGCTTCATTTTTTGATACTGTAGCTACTTGCGACTCCCCCATTTCTCTGTCGAATTCGGCACGAAGTCTCAGCAATTCATCCAACTCAGCCAAACATTCGGTAGCTAATTCAGGAGTTATTTTGATAAGAGTCAGTTTGGCTTGAATATCGACATTCGATTTAATTACCGTATAAAAAAGCTTGCACTTATCGAAGAAATCGTTGTAGCGCGAAGGAAAACAGCCTTTTACTCCCAACTGAATGAGCGTATCGGGATTTTTTTTACAAAGAATAAGAGACAAATCGCGATGACGCTTAAACTTCATTTCCAAATTGTCATAGGCAGTATGGTAAGCATTGGAAACCACTCGTGTTTCCGACTCCTCCTGTTTATTGAATTCCCAACTATTTTTTGCTTTGTTATACATTTGCCAGCCTTCGGCATACTTTGCATCATCAACTCCATAAGCGGTTAATGCTGCCTTAATTTCGGGGTGAGACTCTGCATTGGTTAATGCAATACGTGAACGTTCTAAAAATTTTGATTCAGACTTAATTTTTGACATTGTTTTAATTTTTAAAATTTTTGATAAGAAATTTAAGTTTAATTGTAAGCGAGGATTAAATTACTTATTTAGAATGATAAAATAAAATTTTAAAGAACATAAATCATCTCCAGGGGCAATAATCTTTTGTTCTTTTGCTCTGTTTGTAGGTTAGAATCGGTAAATGAAGCTCAAAATTGATTTTTCCGATGCCAAAATCGATAAAGTAAGCAAGGGAATTGACTCCGCAAGCTCAGAATTGACTTATCTTCAGATAGAATTGGCAAATCCAGTGGTAAAATCGATAAATCCTCTCTCCAATTCGATGCCGCAAGCTTCAATTAGGTTCCGCAAGTGTTTTTATGATGTCGCAAAGCTTTTTATGACCCCGCAGGCAGTAAAATTGATATTTTCAAATAAATCATAAATGCAAAACACTTTCCCTAATTATATCATAACTTAGCATGTATATTTCTTTGATTAACCATTATTGTTTTGTAGATTCGTGAGATAATTTGTAAAAGCTGTACAATACATACCATATAGGTCAGTATTGTACAGCTTTTTAATCGGAGATAAGAAAAATAAATGCAACTTTATTAAGCTAGCAAACAAATTACCACCAAGTGTAAGAAAGACAGCAAGATTCGATTAAAAATGAAGATAAAAGCCCACGCACAAACAGCACATTTGCAATTCGCACAAGCCGAAGCTAAAATCCAAAATTGCAAAAGAGTTGTTTCATTTCCAACACACAGCAGAAATAACTACTTTTATTGTTTGATATTAAACCAAACAAATGGATAGTAACAAACAAAATATAATCATTTACAAAACTACCGATGGGAAAGCATCGGTCGCTTTGTATGCCAAAGATGGCAATATTTGGATGAACCAAAATCAACTTGCCGAACTTTTTGCCACCTCTGTTCCAAATATTAGTATGCATATATCAAACATACTGAAAGACGGAGAGTTAGAATCGGATTCAGTTATTAAGGATTACTTAACAACTGCCACCGATAGCAAAGAATATAATGTTACATTTTACTCGCTCGATATGATTTTGGCAATCGGTTTTCGGGTGCGAAGTAAACGAGGTACGCAATTTAGGATTTGGGCAAACAAAAACCTAAAAGAATATATGGTTAAAGGGTTTGTAATGGACGATGAACGTTTAAAAAAACCAGATGGCAGACCCGACTATTTCGATGAATTACTGGAACGGATACGGGATATTCGTGCATCGGAAAAGCGTTTTTACCAAAAAATCAAAGATTTGTTTGCGCTTAGCAGTGATTACGATGGCAATGATAAATCTACACAAATGTTTTTTGCCGAAACACAAAACAAACTGCATTATGCCGTAACAGGACAAACGGCTGCCGAATTGATTGTTTCACGGGCAAATGCCGATAAACCAAATATGAATTTAACCACGTGGAAAGGTTCAATTGTTAGGAAACAAGATATTTTCATTGCAAAAAATTACCTAACCCACGATGAGATAGATACTTTAAACCGATTAGTTGTAATATTTCTTGAGAGTGCTGAGTTGAGAGCCAAAAACCGAATGGACATAACAATCGATTTCTGGCGTGAGAATGTTGACAGAATCCTTGATTTTCAGGATAAAAAAATATTGAAACACGTAGGTTCGATTAGCAAGACTGAGATGGAAAATAAAGTTAACGAGATTTACCTTAGCTTTGATAAAAGGAGAAAGGAATTTGAGGCACTTCAAGCTGACAATGAAGACTTAGAGGAGTTAAAAAAATTAGAGCAAGTGATTAAACGCAAAAAGAATGAATAATGCCAACGCTTCATAGCCAAGCACATTGCCTGGTCACACAAAAATACAATGCCGATGCTGAAAACATTAGGCAGTGCAAGCTTACGCAGCAGTAGCTAATATATTTTCGCAATCGGTATTATTCAGATGAACTTAAAACTAAAGTAACCTTTGGTTTGCCGTAACAATAGTGGCATTATACCGATTGTATAAATAAAATGAGCCTTATCTACGTTTCACCCGAAAAGCTCAACCATTTATTACATCGGCATGATACCAAATAATCAATATAGCTCATTTCATTTTCAAAATGACATAACATTTACTAACCTATAATTACACACTTTATGAAAACAAAATTTTTAGTACCATTAGCATTTCTTTTATTATCAATTGCAACAATTACAAATGCACAAAAGTGCAAGTATACCCACGAAAAAGTAGATGAATTTTCGGGGAAAGTGGAAAGAAGAATCGTGCAGAAGCATAATTTCTATTTCACCTTTGCTTTTTACAGATTAGGCGATGATTTTAGGTTAGAATCCTATGTAAACATTCCTGGTGATCAGGCCTTTTTAATTCCTGAAGGAAGTAAATTGAATTTGAAATTAGGAGATAAGTCGGTAATGGAACTAACTTCTATCAAAAATGCAACACCTCAGTCATTTGTGTCAGGCAGTCAAATATTTTCAGGTTTTGCAATGACATATCCAATTACAAAAGAACAATTGAAGAAAATTGAAGAAGTTGGCATTAAATTTATTAGAACTTACTTGAAAGATGAATCGTATTACGACATGAATTTAAAAAAGAAAAAGATTGATAAAATCAAAAATTATGCTAGTTGTATTCTTAAAGATTAAAATAAAACAACATTTCAAGTCGCAGATATAGGTCAGTATTGTACAGCTTTTTAATCGGAGATAAGAAAAATAAATGCAACTTTATTAAGCTAGTAAACAAGTTAGGGTGTATTACAAAGTTGAAAATATAAATTATGAAAAAAACACTAATAATACTTCTGATATCAATAATTGTAACTTCTTGCACTGAAGACAAGGTTAATGTAATTGAGAATAATCAAAAAGCCTTATACAATGACAAAACCATTGCAGATGAAGAATCAAAGGCTAAAAGCCTGCCCTTTATTTTTGAATCTAATAGCAATAAATTGGCAGGGAGAATATTAATGGCTATAAATAATGAGCCTAAAGCCACAATAATCTTTTTACATGGAAATCCAGGTTTTGAGAAAAATGAGGATATAGGACAAGCATTAAGACGAGGTGGTTATAATACTGTTTTTTTCTCGTACTCTGGAACTTGGGGAAATGATGGCGTTTTTAATTATAAGAATTCAATATATGACTTAAATTCAATCATAGATTACCTAATATCTAATTCAAAAAGATTTAAAATAGATAAAGAACAAGTGTATTTATGTGGTTTTAGTATGGGTGCTGATATTGCAATTTTAACAGCAAATACCAATGAACAAATAAAGGGAGTAATATCAATAGACCCTTGGAATGGATACTTTGAATTAAGCAACAAAACAGAAAAAGATTTAGACAATTATAAAAAGAATGTAGAACAAAGACCGTGTATTAAAATTAAGTCAGGAACTGATTTTGTGTCTTCAATTATTGAAAATAGAGAAATGGACTTGCAAGCATCGCTCCGAAATTTTTCAAAACCGATTATCCATATTTTTAGTAGAGAAAATGATAAAAATGCATTTTATAAATATTGTAACTTAACTAATCAAGAATTACAAGTTGTAGCCGCATCTGACCATTCTTTTTCGGATAAACGTATTAGTTTAACTAATGCAATTGCTCTATGGCTTAACAATCAAAATAAACAACGAAATGAATAAAGAATTATCAAAATCTTTAGAGCAAAATTCGACAGAAGATTTGTTCTTTTTGTTTAAGCACGATGGAGCGATTAATTTTGAGAAAAAAATAATTGCAGGTATAATTCTTAATGAGAGAGGATATGATAGAATTATCCTATCAAAGGAAAAGGAATTAATTATTAAATCTATATCTGATAGTCTTAATATTACTGAAAACAAAGATTACTTAGTGAAAAAGAATAAGAAAAAATCTAATTTGACAATTTTATGGGGTGCAGGTTATTTGACCTTTTTTACTCTATTAGGAATGAGAGATTATTTATTTAATAATGAAAAATTTGATTGGTTTTATTTGTCAATAATGATAATGCTTGGAGTGATTCTCATTATTTATAAAACATTAACCTACAATAAAACCTTGAATAACTTGATAAAAGCAGATATAGAAAACAATGAGCTACTTAGATTTAGGTTGAAATTAATTGAAAAAAAGTGGGACTTTTAAGGAAATAACGAAACCCTAGTCAAGTAGGCAGCCGCCAGGCCATTAGCTTGGCGGAGAACCTCTCACACCATTGTACGTAAGGATTTCCCCAAGTTTGGAACAGGCTGTATACAGCGGTTCATTAATCATTGGCTCTCCAAGAAAAAACAGACAAATAAGCTTTAGTTCAAACAATATCTCACCTATTTTGTGTATTATTAAGAATAAAACCAAATAGTAATACTACAGAATGGCAAGACCACACGGCACCGATACCTCAAATGTTCCGAAAGGAAAGATTAACCGCAGCGGCATAAGCAGTGCTTTGCGCTTGTACAAATACATTAAACCATATCGTGGACAATATTTTTTAGGGATGTTTTTTTTGTTGGGGTCGAGTTTGGCAAGTTTGGCATTTCCGAAACTTTTGGGCGATTTGGTAAATACAGGAAACAACACTACAATTGGCCAAAGTTTAAACCAAACTGTAATTCTTATTGCAATTATTCTAGTGGTGCAAGCTACATTCGCTTACTTTCGCATTGTTTTGTTTGTAAATGTTACCGAAAAATCCTTGGCGGCATTGCGTCAGGCCAGTTATCGTCATTTAATTAAGCTGCCCTTGCAGTTTTTCGAAAGAAGAAGAGTTGGTGAATTAAACAGCAGAATATCGGCAGATGTAACCCAACTGCAAGAAACCATGACGAGTACTCTGGCCGATTTTATTAGACAAATCATCGTAATTACGGGTGGTATCATACTCTTGGCTGTTATTTCGATTAAGCTAACGGCCTTTATGCTGATTACGCTCCCTCCCACCATGATTGCGGCAAGGTTTTTTGGCAGATTTATCCGAAAATTCTCGAAAGAGGTACAGACAAAAGTAGCTGATTCGAATACCATTATTGAAGAAACTCTGCAAGGAATACAGAGTGTAAAAGCCTTTACCAATGAGTTTATCGAGATTGCCCGCTATAAAAAGAAAACATTGGAAATTGCCGATTTGGGTATGACACGGGGCAAGTATCGAGGTGCTTTTTCTTCTTTTATCATATTGGGATTATTTGGTGCCATTGCTGCTATGGTATGGCAAGGGTCAAGCTTGTTGCAGGCAGGAGAAATGGCTGCCGGAGATCTGTTTTCCTTTGTAATTTATTCGGTTTTTGTTGGTGGAACCATTAGTGGGTTGGCCAATGTGTATACCAATATTCAGAAGTTTATTGGTGCTACCGAAGATTTGTTTAAAATATACGAGGAAGTTCCTGAAGAAATTCAGGAGTTAAAACAATTAGATCCTAAGTTTAGAATGAATGGTGACATCCAATTCAGAAATTTGAGTTTTGCCTATCCTTCCCGACTGGAACAAAAGGTTTTGAATGATATCAATCTAGAGATTAAAAGCAATCAAATGATAGCATTGGTGGGACATAGTGGTGCCGGAAAAAGTACTTTGGCCTCTTTGTTATTGTTGTTGCATCGTCCGCCTAAAAACAGTTTGTTTTTTGGTGATTTGGATAGTCATGATTATTCTCTTTCGGCCTTGAGAAATCAAATTTCACTGGTTCCGCAGGACATATTCTTGTTTGGAGGAAGTATTAGGGAAAATATTGCCTACGGAAAAGCAAATGCAAGCAAAGATGAAATATACGAAGCTGCACAAAAGGCAAATGCATTGGAGTTTATCGATCGTTTTCCTGAAAAGTTTGATACCATAGTTGGCGAACGTGGCACACAACTATCCGGTGGGCAGCGACAGAGAATTGCCATTGCTCGTGCAATTTTAAATGATCCTAAAATTTTAATCTTAGATGAAGCAACATCTTCTTTGGATTCTGAATCGGAAAAACTGGTTCAGGAAGCCTTGGAAAAATTAATGCAAGGAAGAACTTCAATTGTTATTGCACATCGCTTATCAACCATTAGAAGAGCTGATGAAATTGTAGTTTTGGAGCATGGCGAAATTGTTGAAAAAGGGAATCATGATCAGTTAATGAGAATGGCAAATGGGAAATACAAAAAATTGATTGAATTGCAGTATTCTTCCTAATGGCAACACTTTAATAAGACGCAAATTGTTATAAGAAATTTGGCTCTATATGATTTTTAGTGGGTAAAAGGGATAAAGTTAAAAGTTATAAGTACTTAAAGTTAAAACGCTAGATATGAATAGTAAATATTAAAATCTATTTATTACATTAATACTTTAAGTACTTTAGGCACTTTAAGTATTTTAAGTACTATTATTCATTCACCCACTAAAAAGAGCCAAATATTCTAAATGAAAATTTCTACAATCCAAAGAAATAAGTAAACACCTTACGAACGTATGCATTGTCTTCTACTCCACCGGTTTCGCGAACTGAGTGCATGCCGAACATTGGGTTGCCTATATCTACCGTACGGATATCAACCTGGCCAGTAGAAACATTTCCTAATGTGCTACCTCCAACCAAGTCGGAACGATTCACAAATTTCTGGTAAGGAACTTCTGCATTCTTACACAATGTTTCGAATACGGTTCCGGAATCTCCATCGGTAGTGTATTTTTGGTTTGCGTGGATCTTAATTACCGGCCCTTTATTAATGAACGGACGGTTGGTTGGATCGTGCTTTTCAGAAATATTTGGATGAACCGCATGAGCCATATCGGCTGAAATCATAAACGAATTGTAAATGGCACGGTGCAATGCTTCCATATTTTTACCCAATTTGAAAACAATACGCTGTAAGATGTGACGCAATACCGGTGAGCCTGCTCCCTGTTTGGTTACACTTCCTACTTCCTCGTTATCGAAAATGGCAAGCATCTGAGTTTTCTTGGTATTTCCTGATGTCAACAATGCTTTTAATCCGGCATGAGCCATTGCCAAATCATCTAACCTTGGCGATGAAATGAACTCATCATTTAATCCAAAAATTGATCCTTTTTCAACCTCAAACAGGTTCACATCAAAATCGATAATAGATTCAACATCTATTTTTAATTCATTTGCGATTAATTTTACCAAACAATTGTCCTTTTCCATTTCTTCTGTAATCATAGAAATCAATGGAAGCATGTCTTTTTGCTTGTTCAGTTCAACTCCTTCGTTTACTGCTCGATTTAAGTGAATTGCCAGATTAGGAATCACCATCAACGGGCGATCAATTTTCACATACAGGTGTTCAGGATTCAAAGGATCGTTTGATTTTACCGATACACGGCCAGCAATTGAAAGCGGACGATCCATCCAGGTATTCAGAATCGGCCCACCATATACTTCTGTATTTAGTTTGATATAGTTTCCTTCAACTTCAATTTCCGGATTTGGCTTGATTTTAAAACCTGGTGCATCAGAGTGAGCACAAATCATCTGGAATCCTTCTTCTTCAATCTCTCCTGTTCCAATTTGAAATGCAAAAATCGCCGAACCATTTTTAGTGGTAAAGTATTTTCCTCCTTTTTCAATTGCCCATTCTTCACGAAGATCCAATTCCTGAAATCCGGCCTCGTTTAATTCTCTCCTGATATTATTAACAGCATGGTAGGTACTTGGGCTTCCATGAATAAAATCAATTAATTCTTGTGCTTGTTGTTTTGAGTTACTCATTTTGTATGTTTTGATGTAATTCTTGAAAATTGAGTTTCAAATCTACATTATTTCTAAGAATTAAGAGTGATAAAAAATGAGTTATTCGATTCGAAGTTTGAGAGTTTTTGGGGATAGTTTTATTAGTGCCTAAAATACTTAAAGTGCCTTAAGTATTTAAAGTTATTAGTACTTACAACTTTAAATACTTTTAATACCATTTAAATTTCAATGTGAGCCATTGGTGAAATACTGAGATATTAAATTGATATGCCAATATATAATTAGTTAACCATTTGAAGTATAACGAACGAAGTGAGTTCATGAACTCCTTTGAGAAATACATTTTTGTGAATAACCACACAAATGGCTCATGCTGATTAATAATCGGTATAATACCAATATTACATTGAAATGAGCATTATTCTTCTGCTATTTTAAGTTTACACTTCATTAAAAAATTGCGCCGTAACTCTGCTATGCCTTAATTTTTTAACTTGTCTAAACTCAAAATATTCAAAACAATTTAA
>JAOARS010000281.1 GCA_025210415.1 Marinifilum sp.
AACGAAAACGATGATGACAAAACCATAAAACAAGCCAAAGATGAACTGGATAAAATCTTTACACAGAATTGCGATTGGATTATCGTGACCAACGAATTAGGCTTGGGAGGACATCCGGACAACGAAATGGCTATGCGTTTTAATGATGTACAAGGGATTATTAACCAATACATTGCAGCTAGAGCTGATGTTGTTAGTATGGTAATATCGGGAATTCCACTTGAAATAAAGAACACGCTATAATAAACTACTAACTGAAACGAACATGAACAAATTTCTTACAATTGGTGTATTTTTATTTGCATTATTATTAGTAAACTATTCGTGTAAAAGAGTTGAAACCAAAGCTGAACAAAGAATTAAAGTTGGAGTATTCGATAAAAATGGTGATAGCCCCTGGTGTATTGCCGATGCTATAGAAGCCCTAAAAATTGATCCAAAAATTGATTGCGAAGTAATTCGTGCAAGTCAAATCGTATCCGATGAAATACTTGATTTCGATGCCATTGTTTTTCCTGGTGGAAGTGGAAGAAGCGAAACCATAAGCCTTGGAGAATCGGGAATGGAAAGAGTTGTTTCTTTGGTAAAAGACAAAGGCATAGCAATAGTTGGGATATGTGCAGGAGCTTACATCATGACAAATACTCCCAATTATCCATGCTTACAATTAACAGGTTATAAGGCTATTGATATTGAACATGATCACCGCGGACATGGTTTGGCAAAATTTTCCTTAACCGAAGAAGGAAAAAAAATCTTTCCAGAACTAAAAGATCGCGAAATTTCATTCTGTCAATATTATGAAGGGCCAGTATTGGTTTCAGCAGAAGATGAAATTGAAGAATCATCATTGGGAACTATGCTTTCTGACGTTCACACAATTGAAGGATCGCCTGCCAACATGACCAATAACCGACCATTTATTGTAGCCAACACAATTGGAAAAGGCAAAGTTGCGTCATTTGTTGGACATCCGGAATGTACACCAGGAATGCGTTGGATGCTTCCTCGTATTGTTCGTTGGGCAAGCAATAGAGAAATGGTTAATTATCCGGAATCTGTAGTGCGCCCGGATTTTTTTGCCAACGAAATGATATATACCAAAGACATTCAGGAACTTCAGTCGAAATACTACAACGATTTATCAGGTTCGAAAGAAGAAAAACTGGCAGCAATCGACAAGGTGATTGAGCTGGCTTGCTGGTCTTCTAAAAAATGGATTCCAGGATTGTTGCGCGACAAGGATGCAGATGTAAGAAGTAAAGCTTCCATAGCTTTGATAAAACTGGAAAGAACCGATGCAATTCCTGATTTGGAAATTGCGGTGGTAAATGAGACGAACGATGATTGTAAAGTTCAGCTTCAGAAAAGCTTAATCGAGTTAAAAAACATCTTAGGTAAAAATAGAAAATAAACGATGATAGAATTTAAAATTGATTCTTTATCAGACAATTTAAATAAAGAATTACAGGAGAAGATCGATACAAAAACCAAACCAATTGGTTCGTTGGGAATGTTGGAAAAAATTGCATTCCAATTGGGAAGAATTCAAAACAGCTTGAATCCGGAAATTAACAATCCAAATGTGGTTGTATTTGCCGGCGATCATGGTATTGCTGATGATGGAGTTAGTTTTTATCCTAAATCGGTAAGCTATCAAATGCTTTACAATTATATGCAAGGTGGTGCAGCATCAACAGTATTTGCAAAACAACATGGCATAAAATTTAATGTTGTTGATGCTGGTGTTGATCACGATTTTGAACCCAATCTTCCTATTGTAAACCGCAAATTGGCCTACGGAACCAAAAATTACCGCTACGAACCTGCAATGACACGCGAACAATGCCTTGAAGGGATTAAACAAGGTGCACAGGTAATTGAAGACATCTACCAGAAAGGCTGTAACTTTATTGTTTTTGGCGAAAAAGGAATTGGAAATACATCATCGGCTTCATTAATTTTAAGTATACTGGGCAATATTCCTTTGCAGGAATGTGTTGGCCGGGGAACAGGCCTCAATAAAGAAGGCGTAAAAAGTAAATTCGACCTTTTAAATGAGGCTCTTTCGAATTATAACAAATCCGATGATCCGATTGATGTTTTAACTCAGTTTGGAGGGTTCGAAATTGTAATGATTGTTGGCGCAATGCTAAAAGCTGCTGAACTGAAAATGACACTTTTAATTGATGGATTTATCATTACATCTGCTTTACTGGCAGCATTTAAAATCAATCCTAAGGTGAAGGAATATTGTTTGTTTGCACACAAATCGAACGAACAGGCACACATTAAAATGTTGAATATTCTACAGGGACATCCAATATTGGATATTGGAATGCGTTTGGGCGAAGCTACTGGTGCAATGGTATGTTTTCCCCTGATTAAAAGTGCTGTACAATTTATGAACGAAATGGCTTCTTTCCAGGATGCTGGAGTTAGCGAAGCATCATAATTTTTAATAAAATATTTATCTGAGAAGTGCTTTTAGATTATTTATATTATTTCATCCTTTTGCCTGTCGGCATTTTCCCTATAAAGGAAAAAACTAATCTTTTAAATTATACGCTATGAATTTCGATATTAAAACTCCCAAAAAAGAATTGGTTGAACAACTTCAGCACAAAATAGATTTTAAAACCAAGCCTATTGGCTCATTAGGAATGCTTGAGCAATTGGCCGTTAAGATAGGTTGTATTCAAAATACCTTATCTCCGGAATTAAAAAAACCAACAATAATGGTTTTTGCAGGAGATCACGGCATTGCGCTAGATGGTGTTAGCCCATATCCGCAAGAAGTAACCTGGCAAATGGTTGCCAATTTTATGGCCGGAGGCGCAGCAATTAATGTGTTTGGCCGTCAAAATGGCATTGACATTAAAATTGTTGATGCTGGTGTAAATTACGATTTCGACAAAGAGTGGAATGTTATAGATGCCAAAATTGCCCACGGAACCAAATCTTACTTGAACAATCCTGCAATGAGCCAGGAGCAGTTCTCCAAAGCACTAAATAAAGGAGCCAAACTGGTTCAGGAAATTCACGAAAATGGTACCAATATTATTGGTTTTGGCGAAATGGGCATTGCCAATACCTCTTCGGCAGCAATTTTATTGCACTTGCTGGCAAAAATAGACTTAAAAGAGTGTGTAGGACGTGGCACCGGATGGGATGATGAAGGGCTGAAAAGAAAATACGAAATTCTGAAATCGGCAGTTGAAAACTACAATGGCAACCAATCTGTTGAAAATATATTCGCTCACTTTGGTGGTTTTGAAATTGTAATGATTGCTGGTGCAATGTTGAAAGCTGCAGAACTGAAAATGATTATCATGGTTGATGGATTTATCATCAGTTCGGCACTGTTGGCAGCTTCAAAAATGAATCCTAAAGTATTGGAATATTGTATTTTCACACACAAGTCGAACGAAAATGGACACAAATACATGCTGGAACATTTACAAGCCAATGCAATTCTCGATTTGGGAATGCGATTGGGCGAAGGTACAGGTGCTGCAGTAGCTTATCCAATCATCGAATCGGCAGTAAATTTCTTGAATCAGATGGCCAGTTTCGAGGATGCTGGCGTAAGCAATAGCGATAAGGTAGTGAATGAGTAAGTATCTACTTATTCTTTTGAAAGGAGTGGAATAAAGAATTAGATTTACAATCCTTTAATTTTAAAATTCTTCCCTTTTAGAGCCTGTCCCGAGAATCGGGAGAAGATGGTGACAACCAGAAGGGTGTATCTTTGTTTATATTTCTCTTTTTCACCCTTTTCCCTGTCGGGATTTTCCCTTAAAAGGGAAAAACTCATAAGAAAAGGAGTTGATATTATTAAAAAACAGTCTTTAGAATTGAGATAAAAAAGTTGTCAACCGTTAATTTGATTTCAATATAATTTATGAAACGCGAACTCAACATTTTCTTTACAGGTTTATCCTTTTTTACAAGAATTCCATTTCCAAAATGGGCTGATTTTAAAAAGGAATATCAGTACGAAGCCATTAAATATTTTCCTATTGCTGGCTTGATAATTGGCGGAGTAGCGGCTCTTGTATTTTATTTTAGCAATTTGATTTTGCCTTTTAATTTGGCGGTGATATTGAGTATGGTAGCCACAGCATTGCTTACCGGAGCTTTACACGAAGATGGCTTTATGGATGTTTGTGATGGTTTTGGAGGTGGATGGACCAAAGAAAGAATACTTGAAATTATGAAAGATTCTTTAATTGGAGCATTTGGCGTTACCGGAATTGTATTTCTGGTACTGACCAAATTCTACTGTCAGTTCTCCATTTCGGCAAATCAGCTGCCCTGGATTTTAATTGCCTCACATTCAACAACCCGAATGGTTGCTGCAAGTTTGGTAAACACACATCAATATGCCAGGGTAGAGAATTCTAAAGCCAAAGATTATTCACAAAAATTAAATATCGGTAATTTTATATTCATGGTGATATCGGGAATAGTTTCATTAGCACTTTTAGGAGATGTTATATTTTTCCTGATTTTAATTCCTGTATACATTTGCAAATTTTTACTAGGAAGATATTACAACAAATGGATTGGTGGTTATACCGGCGATTGCATTGGTGCCACCCAACAAGTATGCGAAGTGGTGTTTTATCTTTCTTATTTAGCACTATTAAATTATTAATAAAAAATGGAAATCTATTTAATCCGACATACAGCCGTAGCAGTAGAACAAGGAGTTTGTTACGGACAAAAAGATGTTGATTTGGCTGCAACATATCCTGAAGAGTTAGAAACTATCAAGAAAAATCTTGATGGAGTGGAGTTTGATAAAATCTACACAAGTCCACTTTCAAGGGCAAAAAAACTAGCCAACGATATTTATCCTGATCAAGCCGAAGAAGAAAAAAGGCTAATGGAGTTACACTTTGGCGATTGGGAAGGAAAAGTTTGGGACGAAATTAAAGATCCGTTCCTGGAAAAATGGATGGAAGATTTTGTGAATCTTAAATGCTCTAATGGTGAGTCGTTTGTAATGCTTCGCGATCGTATTCTTGAATTTTGGAACGAGTTGAAATCGAAGGAATTTAAAAAAGTAGCCATTTTTACTCATGGTGGAGTAATTAGAACCGTTCAAGCCATTGAAAAAAACATTAAGCTCGAAGATTCGTTTAATGAACCAACTCCTGCATTTGGTGAAATCGTGAAAATAAACATATAGTCTTCTTTCTATAATATCAGCATAAGCAGAGCCATTGGGTTCTGCTTTTTTGTGTACCTTAAAATTTATTTACACAAAATCTGAGATACTTGTTTCCCTAATACAAAAAATACACTTTACAGTCGTGCAAAGAGTATTTTTTTCGGTAAAACCTGCTTTGCACACACGAGAAGCACATTTTTTTGTAAAAAAACACACAATGCATGCATGTGAAATTTATTTTTTTTAAGTGGAACATGCTTTGCAAGTATGAGATGTACATTTCACTGTAGAAAAATATGCTTTGCAAGTATGAGATGTACATTTCACTGTAGAAAAATATACTTTGCAAGCATGAGATGTACATTTCACTGTAGAAAAATATACTTTGCAAGCATGAGGTGCACATTTTCTTAAAATTAAGTCCGATTTTCTGCACAAACATCAATTTTAAAAGATTAAAATCGATCAAATACAATCATTCCAAATTAGCTTAGGGTAGCACCTCAAATTTGTCAACAAAAAATAAAATACTATTTTAGCAAACCAGAATTAACAATAATTCAACATGAAAACACTGTTTATTTCTTTGATATGCTTGGTTTTACTCTCATCAGCATGTACGGAACGCATCCTTTTTACAAAAGAGAACGTTACACCTGAGTATGCTGAAATCGAAAGTAAAAACGATGTTTACGCATTCGCAGATACAGTTATCACTCCATACATATATACCAAGGTAATATCACTACGTATGCTTCCTGTAGAAGAGAAAAAACAAAAATTTGTTGAAATGCTTCTGCCTTCGGTTCTTTTAATACAGCACAATCTCAATCAAAAAATTAAAAGATTAGAACATATAGAAAATTGGTTAACACAACATCCAAACTATATTAAAAGCGACAGCATTTTTCTATTTAAATTATTTGAACAATACAAATGCTACGATATTTCCGAATTGAAAAACAGATTGAAACCCCATCCGGCCAGCATTGTACTTGGGCAGGCAGCTTTAGAATCTGGTTGGGGATCATCCAGATTTTTTCAAGAAGCAAATAATGTTTTTGGCATTTGGTCGTATCATGCCGGAGAAGATCGCATTAAAGCTCTTGTTGGTCGCGATTCTACAAATATTTACGTAAGAAAATATACAAGTATAGAGGAATCTGTAAATGATTATTACCAGACAATTGCAAGAGTAAGAGCATATAAAGAATTTCGCGAACAAAGATCAGTAAGCAATGATCCGGAAAAACTGGTACCATTATTGCATCGTTATTCTGAAATAGGAGAGAAGTATACAAGAAAACTCAATTGCTTGATAAAGAATAACAATTTTACACAATACGACAATTATACGATTGATAAAAGGTATTTGAAACAAGAAACCATTGAGTTGGCTCAGTTAAATAAATTCCCTCTAAAAAACCTTTATTGAAGAATATTTTTGTGTTAATTCTGTTTGAATTTTCTCTGAAATATCTATTTTTAGGCTTGATTTGACAAAAAAATCTAAAATCAAATAATCATAAAATTTAAAGTATGAAAAAGTTAATTTTATTTATTGCAGTATGTTTTTGTGCAACAAGTTTATTCGCACAATCTGCTGCTCAGTTAAAGAATGAAGGGAACGCTGCAGTTAAATCAAAAGATTACAAGACTGCGCTTGAAAAATATGAAGCATTCTTAGGAGCTGAAGATACATTTGAAGATCCTGCATTGGTATTTAATGCTGCATATTGCGCAAATAAATTGAAAGATTACGCTAAAGCTGAAAAATATTTTGCACAATCGGTAGCTAGCAATTATAAGCTTTCGAAATCCTATCAGTACTTGGCTTCAGTGCAAAAGAAGCAGAAAAAGATAGACGAAATGATTGCTACACTACAAAAAGGTATCGAAGCAATTCCAACTAAAAACTCTAAATTAATTGCAACTCTTTCTAAGCATTATTTAGTAGAAGGTCAAAAAGCTCAAAAAGCAAGCAAAATTGAAGCTGCTGAAAAACTTTACAAAAAAGCAGGCGAAAGCAAATCAAAATATCAGGCTGATGCATTGGTTGGATTAGGAATGTTGTATTTCAACCAAGGTGCTACCATCATGCAAAAAGCTAACCCAATTGCTAATACTGAGCCAGAAAAATTCAAGGCTGAATCGGCAAAAGCACAAGGTTTCTACAAAAAAGCTATGGCTGAGTTGACTAAAGCTAAAACATTGGCTCCAAACAGAGAAGATATTGCTAAAACAATGGCTACTGTAAAAGGTGAAATCAAGTAATTTCTTAGAAATAATATAAATAAAAAGGGATACTCAAAATTGAGTATCCCTTTTTGTTTTCTTTCGTATAGGAAATTGTATTTTCACGTCGTTCCGCTATGAATTTGTATAATAAATACATCTGCAAAATACTTTGCAAGGGTTTTCTACTCTTGCTAATGTGCCATGTTTGCTTTTCTTTACAGGCAAACAATAAAGAATTAAAAGGAAAATTCAGCCTTCGCTCCGTAAATTTTGTTCAAAAATCAATTGATGTAAGAAAATCTGACGAAACATTATATTTTTCATTAAGAGCTTACTCATTGCAAGGCTTAAATAAAGTTGACGTTTACTTCGAATCCCCTTCGGGCAATGAAATTATACAAACTACTTGTAGCAACAAGAAAAAAACTAAAGTTGGAATGCTATTGGGTAGAATATTATTTAAAAAGAAATCAGAAAACGGAGAGTGGAAAATCAATAAAATTGTAGTTGTGGATTTAGAAGGTAATTCTTATACTTATAACAAGGAATTTTTGGCAGAAAACAAATTCACTCATTCTTTAATGATCCAAAGCAAACGATAGCCTGATTCGAAGCAATAAACAACATCTTATCTCTTTTTTCGTAGAAATTCACTCACTAATTTTAGCATTACAATCAATTGCAAATAGCCTTTTTCAATTGATTTTAGAAAAGTAAAACTTGATATTCTCACTTTAAAGTGAAATTATCAACAATGTAAAATTACAATTCTTAACTTACTAATCTCACTCCAAGTGGGAATACCAGGATATTGCACTACCACAATCAAGAAAAATTCCTTTATTTATTACTAGTCTTAATTAAAAGTAATTCAGTAAGATACCTTCTTTCTTACTGATTTTAAACATTTCACTTTCATTCAAAAGCTCTTTTATTAGCATCTTTGCAATTCACAAAATACTATTAACCGTGCAATGGCACAAAGAAAAACAAACAAATGGCAAAGATTAGTTCAAAAGATGCTTTAAGATACCACGCAGAAGGCCGTCCGGGTAAAATTGAGGTAATTCCCACAAAACCATACAGAACTCAACGAGATCTGGCATTGGCTTACAGTCCGGGAGTTGCTGAGCCTTGTCTCGAAATTGAGAAAAATGCTGCCGATGCTTATCGCTACACAGGAAAAGGAAATTTGGTTGCGGTAATTTCAAATGGAACTGCTGTTCTGGGTCTTGGTAATATTGGAGCTTTGGCAGGAAAACCAGTAATGGAGGGGAAAGGCCTTCTGTTTAAAATATTTGCAGATATTGATGTTTTTGACATTGAAGTTGACGCAAGCGATGTTGATAAATTTGTTGAAACAGTAAAAGCAATTGCACCTACGTTCGGAGGAATTAACCTTGAGGATATTAAAGCTCCTGAGTGTTTCGAAATTGAAGAGAGGCTAAAAAATGAATTGGATATTCCTGTAATGCATGATGACCAACATGGTACTGCAATTATTTCTGCTGCAGGTTTATTGAATGCTTTGGAATTAGGAAATAAAAAAATTGAAGATATAAAAGTAGTTGTGAATGGTGCAGGAGCTGCAGCAATATCATGTACAAAACTTTACATCTCGTTAGGAGTAAAGCCTGAAAATGTGATCATGTGCGATAGTCGTGGCGTTATCAATTCAAAACGTACCGATTTAAATGAGCAGAAAAAACAGTTCATGACTACACAAAATATTGATAATCTGGAACAAGCCTTAGTTGGTGCCGATGTGTTTCTTGGCTTATCGGTAGGAGGTATTATGAGTAAGAAGATGGTGCTAAGTATGGCAGAAAATCCTGTTGTGTTTGCTTTGGCCAATCCTGATCCTGAAATTTCGTACAACGACGCTTTTGATGCCCGCAAAGATGTAATTGTTGCTACCGGCCGCTCCGATTACCCTAACCAGATTAACAATGTACTGGGTTTCCCCTACATTTTCCGAGGAGCACTGGATGTTAGAGCTACTGCAATTAACGAAGAAATGAAAATTGCATCGGTACATGCCATTGCTAAGTTAGCAAAAGAACCCGTTCCGGAAGCTGTGCATGCAGCTTATAATGAGGCAAACATTGTTTTTGGCAAGCACTATATCATACCAAAAGCTCTTGACCCACGATTGGTATCGAGCGTAGCCGTGGCAGTTGCTAAAGCTGCAGTTGAATCGGGTGTTGCTCAAAAAGAAATTAAGAATTGGGATGCATATGCTGAAGAATTGAAACAGCGTTTGGGAACAGAAAATGAATTGCTAAGAACCGTATTTAATAAAGCCAAAAGATTTCCTAAACGAGTTGTATTTGCCGAAGGAAACAACTTTAATGTTCTTAAAGCTGCACAAGTTGCACTTCATGAAGGCATTGCCAAGCCAATTATTTTAGGAAATCCGGAAAACATCAAACGAATTGTTGACGAAAACGATTTGGATTTGACTGGTGCCGATATTATTGATGTAAGGTGTGAAGCCGAAAGAAACAGAAGAAATTGTTATGCTAATATTTTGTGCGAAAAACGCGGCCGCAAAGGTTTAACTCACAAAGAAGCTGCCGAAAAAATGTACGATCGGAACTATTTCGGAGCAATGATGGTTGAAAATGGTGATGCTGATGCCTTTATTTCAGGGTATGCAACCAGATATTTCGAAGCTTTGAAAATTGCCAGTAAAGTAATCGGAATAGAAGATGGTATGAAAACTTTGGTGGGTATGAACATTATAATGACCAAAAAAGGGCCGCTTTTCTTTTCAGATACTACTGTTAATTCTGAGCCTACACCTCAATCATTGGTCGACACCACTTTAAGTACTGCCAAAGCCTTACAAACATTTAATGTCGATCCGGTTATGGCAATGGTATCATATTCCAACTTCGGATCGGTAAGAAAGGGCAGTCCTGTAAAAGTTAACAAAGCAATCGAGTATTTACACGAAAACCATCCTGAATTGCCTGTTGATGGTGAAATGCAATTAAATTTTGCTCTTGACAAAAAGCTTAGAGATAACACTTTCGGATTTAATAAGATTAAAGGAAAAGATGTCAATACAATTATTTTCCCAAATCTAAGTTCCGGAAACATTGCATATAAACTAATGCAAGATTTAGGTGGCCTGGAAAACATAGGGCCAATTTTATTGGGAACTGCAAAACCATTTCATATTGTTCCAATGGGATGTTCTGTTAGAGAAATTATTAACATGACTGCAATTGCTGTTGTTGATGCGCAAGGATAAACCAACCCCAACACATTCAACCATCAAAAGATGAAATTCATTTTCATCTTTTGATGGCAATTATAATTCCTGTTTTTTTTAGGAACTTGTGGTATACCGATTATCAATTAAAAACAATAAGTTATTTTATACCATTTTGAAAATGAAGTGAACTATATTGGATTATTTAGTATAATGCCGATGTAATAATGGTTGAGTCTTTCGAGAGAAACAAAGATAAGACTCATTTCATTATACAATCGGTATTGTTTTATCATTTGACTTTTTATTTTTGCAAAAAATTAAATCATGAGTGTAATTTATTCTTTAGATCTTATCGGAACACTTGTATTTGCAATTAGTGGAACCTTATCAGCTGCAAATAAAAAACTGGATTTGTTTGGGGCATATTTCACAGGATTCATTACTGCCATTGGTGGTGGTACACTCAGAGATGTTATTTTAGGAAATTTTCCGGTAGCATGGATTAGTGATCTAAACTATATTTTAATCATTAGTTTAGGAGTAGCACTCACTTTTCTTTTTAAAAATATCATTATGGGTTTAAAACGCACCTTATTTCTGTTTGATACAATCGGAATTGGTGTTTTTACTCTTATTGGAATCGAAAAATCATTACATCTTGGAATTCATCCTTTTCTTGCCATTATTATGGGATTATTTTCAGCAGTGATGGGTGGTGTTATTCGCGACACTTTATGCAATGATATTCCTTTGATATTCAGAAAAGAGATATATGCTACGGCCTGTTTGGCAGGTGGTGTACTATTCGTTACTCTTGATTCAATGGGAATTCACTCTGCACTTAATCAATTTTTAACCATTGCTTGCATCATTCTTTTCCGATTACTTTGCATCAGGTTTAAAATATCGCTTCCGGTATTAAAATACTAAGCTCTAAATCATTCGTATTTCTTTTACGAGCTGAATTTCGTATATTTAATAAGCTCGCTAAAAAGAATTCCGATGGCTAAAAACAACAAATCAATCTCCATAAACAAGCAGGTTCTGCACTTTACTCCCGATGAATCAAGAGTGGTAACCCGTTTTTTTACGCCCGGAAATAGCAAACGCATAGAGAATATATTTGAGCGCATATTTTTATTGCCGGAAAAAGAGGCCAAGCAAATTCTTAATGATACCATCAAAAGTTTTTCGAAACGTCATCGAAATATCAAGAGAATTTTTAAAGATAACTTCGACCAAATTGTAAAAACAACCGAATTTGAAAACGATTTTAGTTTAGAGCAAAAGCTGTTGATTGGTTCCTATTTTACAATGGAATATTCAATCGAATCTGCTGCACTTTTTAATCCATCTATCGTTGTGCATCCCGAAGCTCTTAGTTCCGAATCGAACCGATTAAAAGTTTTATTGAGTTTTAGAGCTGTAGGAGAAGGGCACATATCTTCCATTGTATTCAGACGTGGGGTAATTAAATCGAACGGAGAATTACTGGTGCAGAAAAACAGCGCTTTGGTCGAACGTATCGACAGAACTCCCGATCCGATTTACCACAAAAGCGATTTTTGTTTGAAGCTGAAAGAACTTGGTACGTACGAATTGGTGTCGAAGATTCTCGATAATTTGCTTGATGAGTTTACCTTTGATGAACTTAAGGAAGCCATTCAGATTTTCAGAAAAAAGAAGGATATTAAGCACAAAAAAATAGGGCGAAGCAGCGAAGAGGCAATTGAAACACTTTTATGGTTGGCCAACGCC
>JAOARS010000282.1 GCA_025210415.1 Marinifilum sp.
AAGTTACATTATCTCAGTAGATTGACAAGGAATAAAATCGTCATTTAGAATTGTTTTAAAAACTTTTAAAAAATATATAGAATCAAAATAGATCAGATTGATTAACTGATAAATTCGTAAATTTAATTGAGTGTATGTATTTAAGAAACTGTTTAACTTTTGTTTTTGAGGATTAGTTTGGATGCATTAAGTACTCAGACAAAGGAAAAATTCTTTAAATAGCCTTAGCTATTTAAAGAATTTTTGCAGCCGACTGAGTGCTTAAGTCGCTAAAATAAACCAAAGGATAAAATGTAAACAGTTTCTAATTCTCTCTATCATTAATGATTCTTTTTTAGAAAGCTTTGGGGCGAAAATTGTGTTTGTTGCTAAATAATTTTGTGTATTTTTATCCCGCAAATTCAGCTTTTTGAAAAGTCTTGATTTTGAGTGAGTTTAGAATTGAATTCTCTTTGCGTTGCCAATTTTATTTATGTAATATTAAAATTGGGAACTGTTTTTGTGTCACAGATAAATGAAAAACTTAACAAGATGAAACGTATTTTGGTTCCTGTGGATTTTTCCGGTGATTCACTCAAGGCTTTAAAGTTTGCGCTAAATTTGGCAAACAATCTCGGTACGGATTTGAGAATGATTCATGTAAAAAAAACGAAGAAATTTGAAATTCCTTTTCACTTTAATGAATTTGATGATCAAATAGTGCATACAGTTCAGGAATATTTTGAAAAGCTGATAGAACTTCATTCGCCTGCTTATAAAGTAGAGAATGGAGTTTTTGATTTTAAAATAAGGACTGGTAGTGTGTATCGTGAGATTGTAAATCAAGCGAAATATGGCGATTCTTATTTAATTGTGATGGGAGCATACGGAGCTTCGGGATTTGAGGAGTTTTTTATTGGAAGCAACGCGGTTAAAGTGGTTAGTAATGCAAGTTGCCCTGTTGTTACAGTTCGTGAAGAGTTGCAGGGGAACAGGGTTAAAACGATTTTAATGCCATTTGATGCCACTAACGAAACCAGAAAGAAAATTCCGTATGTAACCGAGCTGGCCGAAGCATGTAGTGCAAAAGTTCATGTTCTTGGGGTGCATGAATCTTCAGATTCAGCAATTACTGCAAAAATTGAACATTATATGAGACAGGCCGAAGAATATTTGTCAGATAAAAATATTGAAGTGGTAAAAAATATCCGAAAAGGAGAAAATAATACCACAACAGCTCTTGAGTATGCAAGAGAAATAAATGCCGATTTAATAGCAATTATGACCGAACAAGCCGAAACAACTTTTAGTATGTTTTTTGGATCTTATGCGGAACAAATGGTTAATAAATCGGAAATTCCAGTTCTTTCAGTTCCAAACTGGAAATGAGTAATTGGTTATTGATTTGGAAGCTATTTATAAAATTTAAATAAACAAATATGCAGTATTGTTGGTTGATAGCAGTTTTTGTTTTTATGATATTGGGAAATTCTGTGAATGCTCAGAATTATGAAATTGTTGAGAATAAGAGCGATTCGCTTGGTGTTGTTAATGTCATACAAGATGAAAGAATAGATCAATTGCTGAAAACGGATAGTATTATCAATTCGCAAAAACAAAGTTTTACCGGATATAGAATTCAAATATTTTTTGGAGGAAGTACAGATAGAGAGAAAGCTTTTGAAATAAAGAAAGAATTCTTGGAGTTGTTTCCTGGCGAAAGAGCTTATGTCGTTTATACAGCACCCGATTTTAGAGTTCGGGTTGGGAATTTCAGAACGAAAATAGAATCAATAGAACTGTATAAGGCTTGTTTAGAGTATTATCCAAATTGTTATCCTGTAAAAACAAAAATTATGTTTTCCGATTTGGAGCCGTTGAAAGAAGAGGCGAGAGATTTGATTGTTGATGAAAATATTAGATAGTAACAAACTAAATAACCATTTAAGAATAAAAGAATGAGTGACCAATTAAAGCATGAGTGTGGGATAGCAATGATTCGATTGCTTAAACCTCTCGAATACTATCAGGAAAAATACGGATCCTGGCATTACGGTATTCAAAAACTCTATTTGTTGATGGAAAAACAACACAATAGAGGCCAGGAAGGTGCGGGGGCAGTTAGCTTAAAGTTGGACCAGGTTCCGGGTGAAAAATACATTTCACGGGAAAGATCTTGTAGCGACCAGCCTATTAAGGATGTTTTTGATAAAATTTATAGTAGGCTTAGAGAAGGAGAAAAGAAAAACCCTGAGAGTTTTAAAGATCCTGTTTGGGCGAAAAAGAACCTTCCGTTTGCAGGAGAATTGTATTTGGGGCATCTTAGGTATGGAACTTTTGGACGAAATAGTATTGATTTCGTACATCCTGTGATGAGAGAGAATAACTGGAAGTCAAGAAACCTTGCTTTGGCTGGAAATTTTAACCTTACTAATGTTGATGAACTGTTTGATCTTTTGGTAGACTTAGGGCAGCATCCAAAAGATTATACCGATACAGTAACAATTCTTGAAAAAGTTGGTCATTATCTTGATGAGGAGAATCAAATGTTATTCAGACAATACAAGAATGATGGATATTCTAATAAAGAAATTTCGCCATTAATTGAGAAAAATCTGGACATTCAAAAGATATTATCAAGTGCCAGCAGAACCTGGGATGGTGGTTATGCTATTGGTGGACTTTTTGGACATGGAGATGCTTTTGTAATGAGAGATCCGTGGGGAATTCGTCCGGCGTTTTATTACCAGAATGATGAGGTGGTTGTTATTGCTTCGGAACGACCGGTGATACAAACAGCATTTAATGTTCGTGCCAATGCTATAAAGGAAATTGCACCTGGTAATGCAGTTGTAATTAAAAAAGAAGGATTGGTTGAGGAAGTGCCGGTTCGTGTTCCTCAAAAAAGAAAATCATGTTCGTTTGAGAGAATTTATTTCTCAAGAGGTAGTGATAAGGATATCTATTTGGAGAGAAAAAAACTTGGACAGTTGTTAACTCCGGCAATTCTTGATTCTGTTGATCATGATATTGAAAATACGGTTTTTTCATTTATTCCCAATACAGCTGAAACGGCTTTTTATGGTATGATGGAAGGTGTGCGCCAGAAGTTAATGGAGGAAAAGAAAGAGCAAATTCATGAACTTAATGGCAGTTGGACTGAGGAAAAGCTGCAAAAGATTATTTCGGTAGAGCCTCGTGTTGAGAAAATTGCAATTAAGGATGTTAAACTTAGAACATTTATTACCAACGATGAAGGCAGAGACGATCTGGTTGGTCATGTTTACGATGTTACATATGGTATTGTAAAAAATCAGGAGGATAATCTTGTTGTGATTGATGATTCAATTGTAAGAGGAACAACGCTAAAGAGAAGTATCCTTAGAATTTTAGATCGACTTCATCCTAAAAAAATTGTAATTGTATCTTCAGCTCCGCAAATTCGTTATCCTGATTGTTACGGTATTGATATGACCAGAATGGGCGAATTTATAGCATTTAATGCGACCATTGCAATGCTTAAAGAGCGAGGAATGGAAAATGTTATTGAAGAAACGTACAAGAAATGTAAAGCTCAGCAAAATCTTCCTAAAGAAGAGATTGTGAATTACGTGAAAGAAATATACAAACCATTTACAGCAGAAGAAATTTCGGCTAAAATTGCTGAATTGTTAACTCCTGAAGATATGGATGCAGAAGTGCAAATTGTGTATCAATCTATAGAAAATCTTCATGAAGCATGTCCGGAAAATAATGGAGATTGGTATTTTACCGGAAACTATCCAACTCCTGGAGGAAACAAAGTTGTGAATACTTCTTTCATCAACTATGTTGAAGGAAATGACAAGAGATCTTACTAAATATGAATTTATAATATAAAAGCCGATTAATTTTTTAATCGGCTTTCTTATTTTTTGTAATGTGGATTATTTTTTCTTGAACAAATGAAATTTTGTTCTTGGCAAACGAATTTTCAAAAAGTTCAAGTAAGAAGATATATGGCGCTCGACCTTATTTTCGTAAACATCTTCGATTGTAATCATGATACCTGTTTCTTCAACATCTCCGAAGTGAGTATTTACTGCTGTTCCAAAGCTTCTCATTGATGGAGATAAACCCATGTATGCATTAATTAATGGAGGAATGTTTGCTCCGTTTTCACGTACTATTCTGGATAAAATCTTGTAATTTTCTTTAAAATCAACACCATTGTAAGTAGCATCCATAGCAAGGGTGTCGGTATCTGTTTTAAGAGGGTTTAACGGCCAGGCAAGTTTGTCAGGATCATTAAACATTCTATTCATAAAATACAAGATATGATTGCGGGCCTCTTTGTTAAAGTGAGGATACATGGTTACTTTTCCAAAGAAATATTTAATTTCAGGATATTCAACAATCAAAGCTCCAAGTCCATCCCACAAATTATCCAGAGCATATAAGCTTTTTCTGCCTTTCAATATCGATTGATATTCGGGTTGAACAAACGAACGTCCCAACTCAATCATGTTTGGAATGTATTGGGTTTTGAATTCATCAGAGAAGTCAAATAATCTTGAGGTAGCTAATAAAAAATCACCATGTTCGTTGGTGTGAGCTTCTTTACAGATGATGTAACGATAACCGCCCAAAATTTCTTTTGCACTCGGATCCCAAACAATTAATTGATGGTAAGGTTTTTCGTCGATATCGAATTTATCAATGTCAATTTCTTTTCCGGTTCCGCCACCAGCTTTTCTAAAGGTAATTTCTCTTAATCTGCCAACTTCTCGCATTAAATTTGGAGAGTCGTGATGAGTAAAACTGTAAATTTCATTAGACCCCTTGTTGGTCTTGCGTACAAATCTCTCTTCTGTTAACTCTTTTTCAAGCTCTTCTCTCGGTACAGGGGGTATAATTTCTTTCATTTTGAAATGGTGTTAATCCTCTATGGGATGATTTATTTTTGGTTTTAATAGCCAATGAAATTAATCACTAATTGAAATAAATAATACTAATATTATTTCAATTTTGATAAAAGTAATTTTTGTGTTTAGAAGTCTGCAAGCTTGTAGGTTTCTTCTTTTATTTTTTCGGCCCACTTATCATACGTTAAACTTTTGTCGAAAGTTTTGTAAGAAACAGGTTTGCCAATTCTAACAGTAAAGGTTTTCCCTTTTTGCTTATAAAGTTCGTTTGGTAAATATAGCATTTCCAAATTAGCTTTTAATCCGAAAAACTTTCTCAAGTTGGCTAAATTATAGAAAAAGTTAGAGTTTCTGCCATCAATATGAATGGGAACAATGTCTCTTTTGTGTTTTATTGATTTGGCTATAAAGCTTTTTTTCCACTCTAAATCTTTTATTTTACCTTTCTGTTTTCTCGAAACCAAACCAGCCGGAAATGTAAGTATTGTGGCATCAGATTGGTAGGCATTTTCTAGCAATAAAGCAGCAGCTTTTGCTTGTCCCCCATGCTTGTTAATTGGTATAAAAACATCTGAAAGATTTTTGATATTCATAAGAATATCGTTTACTAAAAACTTTATGCTGTCAAATTCTCTACCGAAGATACTGATTAAAATAATTCCGTCGGGGCCACCTAATGGATGATTTGAAGCAAATAAGTATCTGCCGTTTTTATCAATGTTCTCAAGTCCTTCAATTTTAAATTTAATATCAAGTTCTTCCAAAACACTATCGGCAAAATCAACGCCTTGTTTTTGGTAATTTCTTGATAGGAAATCATTAATTTCATCCTGATGAAGGATGCGTTTTAAGTATCGGAGAATAAAACCAGGAAGAAGTTTGGCCAGCTTTTCACTTTTGCTTGCAAATACTTTTTCGATATCAATTTTCAAATAATTATCTGAATTATTTTCCATAAAGTTTAAAGTAGATTTATTAAGCTAGCAAATATCGCAAATTTATTGCATTGTTAGTTCAATTTTCAGGACATAATAGAACATCTTGAGAAATAAATATTTGCTGTGTTGAAGAAAAGTTATTAACAATGACATAAAAGTGGGATTATGTGGTTGAAAGTGGGAGTTTTTTTCTCTAATTTTACAATTGTAAATCGATTTTTTTAATGCAAACATTTATAGGCGATTATCAATGCAAATTGGACGTAAAAGGCCGTTTTCTGCTGCCTTCTGCGTTTCGGAAACTCCTAAGTGGAGATTCCGGGAATCGTTGTGTGCTCAGAAAAAATCTACATGACAGGTGTCTTGATTTGTATCCTATGAAGGAATGGGAGAGACAAATTGAGATGGTTAGAGCAAGGGTGAACACGTTTAATAAAAAACACGCAGCTTTTTTGCGTGAGTTTTATCGTGGTACTGCCGAAGTGCAGATCGATGGCAATGGCAGGATTCTCATTCCGAAAAAATTTTTCGAATTTGCCGGCTTTAAAAAGAACATTACATTGGCAGGGCAAGATGATAAAATTGAAATTTGGGATACTACAGCATATGAGAAACCAGCATTATCTGATGATGATTTTAGCAGTTTGGCTAATGAGATTTTAGGAGGCGATATTAATCCTGATTTGTAATTGAATTTGATGAAAATATTGGTTTCTTCGCGTTTGATTTGTATTGGTGAGTAAAAGGTTAAAAATGAGTGAATATCATATACCAGTTTTATTGGATGAATGTATTGAAGGGTTAAATATCAATCCGGAAGGAATCTATGTTGATTTGACTTTCGGAGGCGGTGGCCATTCAAGAGAAATTTTAAAGCATTTAACCACTGGAAAATTGATTGGATTTGATCAGGATGAAGATGCAGAGGGCAATGTTCCTGATGACGATAGATTTATTTTTGTTCGTCATAATTTTAGATACTTCAAAAATTTTGTGAAGTATTTAGGATATGAAAAAATTGATGGAATTCTTGCTGATTTAGGAGTTTCTTCGCACGAGTTTGATGTTGCCGAACGAGGGTTTTCTTTCCGATTCGATGGAGATTTGGATATGCGAATGAATCAAAGTTCTGATTTTACAGCTGCTGATATTTTGAATGATTACGATGCCGAAGATTTGTTCAGAATTTTCAAGATGTACGGAGAAGTTAAAAATCCGGGAAAATTGGTGAAACTGATTGAAAATTATCGCAGGGAAAACAATTTTGAAACCATTCAGCAGTTTAAAGAGGTTATTGCACCTTGTACGCCTAAGTTTAAAGACCATAAATATTTGGCTCAGGTATTTCAAGCTTTAAGAATTGAAGTGAATAAAGAGATGGATGTTTTGAAAGAAATGTTGTCTCAATGTGCCGATATTTTAAAACCTGAAGGTCGTTTGGTAGTAATCACTTATCATTCGTTGGAGGATCGTTTGGTAAAAAATTACATTCGCGATGGAAAATTTGAAGGAGGTGCAGAGAAAGATTTTTTCGGGAATGTTCAAACTCCACTAGCGAGTGTAAACAGGAAAGTAATTCTTCCAACCGAAGAAGAGATTGAAAGAAATGGCAGAGCACGAAGTGCAAAGCTTAGAATTGCTAAGACAAATTTAAAATAGTATGTTCAGATTTAGAAAGAAATACAATGATTTTGTAAGTCCTACGAAGGAGCAGAAAGAGATTTCCAATGCTTCGGTTAAGGATTTTATAGATGGTAGTATTTTAACTAAATCGGCAGTTGTGCAGCAGTTGCCATTTGTACTTTTTTTGGTTGTGTTGGGGATTTTTTATATCAGCAACCGATATAAATCTGAAAAGGTTTACAGAGATATGGTAAGCCTTGAAAAAGAATTGAAAGATTTAAGATTCGAGTCGATTACAACGGCATCGGATTTAATGTATATGAGTAAGCAATCAGAGGTTTTAAAACGAGTTCAAAAGGATGGTTTGGGTTTGATTGAATCAACCGAGCCTCCTGTTAAAATTTACATCGATAAATAGTGCCAATAAAAAAAGATATCATATGGCGAGTTGGTTTGGTGTATGCAATTGTAATGCTTTTTGCGTTGATGATTGTAGGACGCGTTGTGACCTTGCAATTGTTCGAAGGAGATTATTGGAGGGGAAAAGCTCAGAAAATATCACAGCGAGATGTTATTGTACATGCCAACCGTGGTGATATTTGTGCCGAAGATGGACGTTTGCTGGCAACTTCTTTACCATATTATCAAATAAGAATGGACTTTAGGGCTTCAGGTTTAACCGATGAGGTTTTTAAATCAAAAGTTGATTCTCTGGCACTTTGTTTGTCGAGATTTTTTAACGACAAATCAAAGAATGATTACCGTCGGTTTCTTTGGAACTCAAAATACAAGAAGAAATCTAACCGATATGTTCTGATTAATCGCCGAAAGGTGAATTACAACGAGCTAAAGGTGTTAAAAACATTTCCGTTGTTTCGCCTGGGAAAAAACAAAGGTGGATTAATTTGCGAACAAGAAAATATTCGAAAACAACCTCATAGAAATTTGGCAACAAGAACCATTGGCTATCTGAATAAAGAAGAAAATGATAAGCTGATTGGTAGAGTTGGAATGGAAGGTGCTTTCGAAAGTGAACTGAAAGGGGTTGATGGAGTAAGTGTGATGCAAAAAATGTCGGGTCGTTGGTTGCCCGTAAATATGGTGGAACCAAAAGATGGTAATGATTTGATTACAACCATTGATGTCAATTACCAGGATGTTGCAGAATCGGCTCTTTATCATCAGTTGGTAAAATACAATGCAGATCACGGATCGGCCATTTTAATGGAAGTTAAAACCGGAGCCATTAAAGCGATTGCCAATATTGGTTACGATGAAAAGAAAAAGGTTTATCGCGAAATGTATAATTATGCAATTGGCGAAGCAACCGAGCCAGGTTCTACATTTAAGTTGGCATCGATGATGGCTTTGTTGGAAGATGGATATGTTGGTCCAATGGATTCTGTCGATACCGGAAATGGTGTTTACAAATTTTACAATGCCAGAATGCGAGATTCGCATCATGGTGGATATGGAAAAATTACGGTACAAGAAGCTTTTGAAAAATCGTCGAATGTTGGAATTTCCAGATTGGTAGATGAACACTATAAGAACAAACCACGAGCATTTATTAAACGATTGTATGGTTTTCGATTGCATGAACCGCTTGGGCTGGAGATAAGGGGAGAAGGAATGCCTAAAATTAAATATCCTGATGATCCTACTTGGTCGGGAATATCTTTACCGTGGATGTCGATAGGATATGCTGTACATCAAACTCCATTGCAAACATTAACTTTTTACAATGCAATTGCGAATGATGGTAAAATGATGAAACCGATGTTTGTGAAGGAAATTAGGTATCATGGAGAAGTAATTTCAAAATTTGATAAGGAAGTTTTGGAATCGAAAATATGTTCTGGACAAACCTTGGAAACAGTACAGAATATGCTGGAAGGTGTTGTATTGAGAGGAACAGCTCGAAATTTAAGGAATTCGAATTATAAGATTGCTGGTAAAACAGGAACAGCTCAAATTGCTGATGGAAAAAAAGGTTACGGACATAAAGTTTACCAAGCATCGTTCGCAGGTTATTTTCCTGCTGATGATCCAATGTATTCTTGTATTGTAGTGATAAATCGTCCGAATAAAACCAAAGGCTTTTATGGGAACCAGGTAGCTGGCCCGGTTTTTAAATCTATTGCCGATAAAGTTTATGCAATGAATTATTCAATGCACTCTGAAATCGAAAATGAAGACGAAGAAGGACCTAAAGTACCAATTTCGCTAAATGGTAGCAAAGAGGATTTGGATTTGGTTTTTGATGATTTAAATATTGATATCACAAATCAGGAAATTCAATCAGAATGGGTAGTTACTTCGCGTAAAGATTCTGTGATTGAATACAAATACCGAAGAGTAAAAGATTTTTTGGTTCCGAACGTAAAAGGAATGGGAGTGCAGGATGCGCTGTATATATTGGAAAATGTTGGATTGAGAGTTAATGTTCGTGGAGTTGGTTCAGTTTCCAAACAATCATTGCGCCCTGGTTCAAATTTCCGTTCCGGAGATAGAATAACAATTGATTTATCTTAAAGAATAAGATATGAGTGTGAAAATTAATGAACTGTTTAGTTCTGTTAAAATAGAAAGCCTTAAAGGGAAAAGTAATGTTGAGATCAACAACATTCAGTTCGATTCCCGAAAGGTAGAAGAGGGAGATTTATTTGTTGCCTGCCGGGGAACAGTGAGTGATGGGCACAAGTTTATAGAAACGGCTGAAAGTAAAGGTGCAAAAGTTATAGTTTGTGAGGAGTTACCTGCTGTTACGAACTCTGAAATAACATATGTAATTGTAGAGGATTCGTTGGCAGTTTTATCAAGTTTGGCGCATAATTTCTATGGAAAACCAACAGAAGAAATTCAGTTGGTTGGTGTAACAGGAACAAATGGGAAAACTACGATTGCAACCTTATTGTATCGATTGTTTAAAAAATTAGGTTACAAAGTTGGTTTACTTTCAACGGTTAAAAACTATGTTGATGAAAAAGAAATTGTAGCAACTCATACAACTCCGGACTCTTTGCAATTAAATGCATTGCTTGCCGATATGGTGAAAGAAGGTTGCGAGTTTTGTTTCATGGAAGTAAGTTCTCATGCAATCGATCAAAAACGAATTGGAGCATTGCAATATAAAGGTGGAATTTTTACCAATATCACTCACGATCATTTGGATTATCACAAAACATTTGATGCCTATTTAAAAGTGAAGAAAAGTTTTTTCGATCACTTGGAAAAAACATCATTTGCGATTACAAATGCCGATGATAAGAATGGCAAGTTAATGCTACAAAATACAAAAGCTCATAAATTTTTGTATTCATCGCGTTCGTTTGCTGATTTTAGATGCAGAATTCTGGAGAAACATTTTACGGGAATGTTATTGGAAATAGATGGCGTTGAAACATGGACCAATTTTATTGGAGATTTCAATGCTCATAACCTTCTTGCTGTATATGCTGCTGCAAGATTATTAAATCAGGATAAAGAAGAAGTGCTTCGTGGAATTAGTGAGCTAACTTCTGTTGATGGACGTTTCGAGAGTATCATATCACCGGAAGGAGTTATGGCTATTGTGGATTATGCTCATACTCCGGATGCATTGAGGAATGTTTTGGAAACCATTGAAGCATTAAGAACAAGAAACGAGCAGCTGATTACAGTTGTTGGGTGCGGTGGAGATAGAGACAAAACCAAACGACCTTTAATGGCAAGAATTAGTGCAGAACTAAGCGACAAGGTAATTTTGACTTCGGATAATCCAAGGTCGGAAGAACCTGACCAGATTATTTCTGATATGAAAGAAGGCGTTGATGCAAGTAATCTGAGAAAAATTTTGGCCATTACCAATAGAAAAGAAGCAATTCGTACAGCATGTATGTTGGCACAAAAAGGCGATATCATTTTGGTGGCAGGAAAAGGTCACGAAGATTATCAGGAAATAAAAGGAGTTAAACATCATTTTGATGATAAAGAAGTAATACAAGAAATTTTTAAACTGTAAGTATGTTTTATTATTTGTTCAGATATTTAAATCAGTTAGATTTTCCAGGAGCCGGAATGTTCGATTACATTTCATTTCGTGCAGCTATGGCAATTATGTTGTCATTGTTCATATCTACTGTATTTGGAAAGAAAATCATTTTATTACTTCAAAAGCAACAGATTGGTGAGATCGTACGCGACTTGGGATTAGCAGGGCAATTAGAGAAAAAAGGCACTCCTACAATGGGTGGAATCATTATAATCATTTCGATTTTGATACCGGTTCTGCTTTTTGCCAAATTGGAAAACACTTACATCATCCTGATGGTAATTACCACCGTATGGCTAGGTCTTATTGGATTTGTTGATGATTACATTAAAGTATTCAAGAAAGACAAAGAAGGATTAAAAGGAAGATTTAAAGTTGCTGGTCAGATTGGACTGGGTTTGATTGTTGGACTTACTCTTTATTTGAGCGATGATGTTGTAGTTCGAGAGAAAGCTGATATTGATGAAATTGGAGTACAGACAGAATTGGTAGATGAAGGATTTACTTCGGAACAGCCAGGTACAACCCGATTAACTACTGATGTAAAATCAACCAAAACAACAATTCCATTCTTTAAAAATAATGAGTTCGATTATGAATATCTGGTGAGCTTTGCCGGAGAACATGCTCCTAAACTGGCTTGGTTGGTATTCATCATTATCACAATATTTATTGTTACTGCAGTATCTAATGGAGCTAATATTACCGATGGGCTGGATGGTTTGGCAACGGGTTCATCAGCAATTATTGGAGCTACTTTAGGAATTTTAGCATATGTATCAGGTCACGTAGTATATGCCGATTATTTGAATATCATGTACATTCCTAATTCTGGTGAATTGGTAGTGTTTATTGCAGCTTTTATTGGAGCTACCATTGGTTTTATGTGGTACAATTCATTTCCGGCGCAAGTATTTATGGGCGATACAGGTAGTTTGTCATTAGGAGGAATTATTGCAGTATTTGCAATTATTATTCATAAAGAATTGTTGATTCCTATTTTATGTGGAATTTTCTTAGTTGAAAATGTTTCGGTAATGATGCAGGTTTCCTGGTTTAAATACACCAGGAAGAAATATGGCGAAGGAAGAAGAATATTTAAAATGGCACCATTGCATCATCATTATCAAATGAAGGGTTATCCGGAACCAAAAATTGTAACTCGATTTTGGATCATTGGAATTTTCCTTGCGGTGATTACGATTGTAACATTAAAAATCAGATAATGGTTAATGATTAAGGTTTAATTATTAATGAAGGAGAATATTATACGAAATAAGAGTTTTGAATTTGCCATTCGTATAATTAGACTATACAGGTATTTGTGTGATGAAAAGAAAGAATTTATCCTTTCGAAGCAACTTTTAAGAAGTGGTACAAGTGTAGGAGCAATGATGAGAGAAGCTGAGTTTGCAGAGACAAAGAAAGATTTTATCCATAAAATGGCAATTGGTCAAAAAGAAATTAATGAAACAATTTATTGGCTTGAACTTTTGAAGGAAACGAATTATTTAGGTGCAGAACAATTTGAAAATATTTATACAGATGCTGTAGGGATTATTAAATTGATTACAAGTATTATTAAATCTGCTAAAGCATCATTAAACATTAAACATTGATAAAGAGAATTGTCATATTAGGTGCAGGTGAAAGTGGAGTTGGAGCGGCAGTTCTTGCTCAGGCTAAAGGTTTCGATGTGTTTGTGTCTGATTTGGGTAAAATCAGCAATAAATACAAGAGTGCACTGAAGGAATATAAAATAGATTTTGAGGAGGAAAAGCACAGCAAAGATCTGATCCTTTCGGCCGATACGGTAATTAAAAGTCCGGGCATACCCGATAAGGCACCATTGATTGTGGAGCTTAACGAAAAAGGAATTCCTGTGATTTCGGAAATAGAATTTGCAGGAAGACATACCAATGCAAAAATGATTTGCATTACTGGCAGCAATGGAAAAACAACAACAACACTAATGCTTTACCATATGCTTAAAAAAGCAGGATTAAATGTTGGTTTAGCTGGTAATGTTGGTAATAGCCTAGCCTGGCAGGTTGCAGAGAAAAATTTCGATTATTATGTGGTCGAACTAAGCAGTTTTCAGCTCGATGGAATGTACCAGTTCAAAGCTGATATTGCGATACTATTAAACATTACGCCCGATCATTTAGATCGGTACGATTATAAAATGCAAAACTATGTCGATTCGAAATTTCGAATTACACAAAACCTTACAGAAAATGATGCTTTTGTGTATTGTAGCGATGATGAAATTATTCGCAAAGAAATGGAGAATTGGAACTCTAAGGCTCAATTGTTCCCATTTTCGGTAAAAGATAAACTGAAAAGCGGAGGATGGATTGAGAACGAATTGTTAACAATTGATTGTAACGAATACAAAATATCTATGGATAAAAAGGATTTATCATTACCAGGAATACATAACGTTTATAACTCTTTAGCATCAGGTATTGCAGGCAGTGTCCTTCGAATTCGAAAGGATGCAATTCGCGAAAGCCTTAGTGATTTTCAAGGTGTAAATCACCGATTGGAAAAAGTTGTGAAAGTTCGTGGTATTCAATTTATCAACGACTCAAAAGCCACAAATATTAACTCGACATGGTATGCCTTGGAAAGCATGGAAGAGCCTGTTGTGTGGATTGTTGGCGGAGTTGATAAAGGAAATGATTATTCGGTTCTTTTTGATTTGGTTGATGAAAAAGTGAAAGGTATTGTGTGCCTTGGAACAGATAACGCAAAAATTCACGATGCTTTTGATGGAAAAGTGGAGACAATTGTCGATGCAAATTCAATGGAAAAGGCCGTTAAGTTATCTTACGAAATTGCAAATAAAGATGAGATCGTTTTATTATCACCAGCATGTGCAAGTTTCGATTTGTTTACATCATACGAAGATCGTGGCGATCAATTTAAGGAAGAAGTAAGAAATCTGTAAAAGAAATAGTTTATGCAGAACTGGCTGGCAAGAATATGGAGTTGGATTAGAAATCCGAAATTAAGAGGCGATAGGGTGATTTGGATAGTCATTCTTTTACTGTCTTTGGTTTCGTTGCTGGTAGTATATAGTTCAACCGGTACTTTGGCTTATAAAGTACGCGGAGGCAATACTTCTTATTTCCTGATTAAACAATTGGTACTTTTAGGAGGTTGTTTTTTCATTATATACTTTGTTCATGCAATGCCACATAGGTATTATTCCAGCTTTGCAAACATTGTTTTGGTAATATCTGTTGGGATGCTGATACTTGCCAAACTAATTGGTACCAACTTGAATGATGCATCACGCTGGATTACAATTCCAGGTATCGGATTTAACTTTCAGCCATCGGAATTAGCCAAGCTTGCACTGATATTACATGTTTCACGAACCTTGTCTCGTTTTCAGGGAAAATTGGAATGTAGCAAAGAAGCGTTTATTCATTTGATTATACCCATTGGAATAGTTTGCTTTCTGATCTTCTTGGATGATTTTTCAACCTCAGTATTACTGGGAGGTATTTGCTACATCTTAATGTTTATTGGTAGAGTGGCCTATAAATATTTGTTGGGAAGTATTGCAACTGTTTTATTGATTCTGGTATTGCTAATTGCATTGGCACCTGTAATTCCTAGCTTGGGGCGTGTGCAAACAGTGCGCAGTCGTATCGAGAATTTCTTCGATGAAGAACGAAGCATCAATAACAATCAAAACTATCAGGTTGAACAGGCAAAAATTGCCGTTGTTTCAGGTGGAATATTTGGTAAAATGCCGGGTAATAGCACACAACGTAACTTTTTACCACATCCGTATTCCGATTTTATTTATGCCATAATTCTTGAAGAAATGGGGTGGATAGGAGGATTTGGAATTCTTGTTTTGTATTTGTTTTTATTATACCGGGCAGGCATTATAGTTCGGAAATGCAGTAGAACATTTCCCGCATTTTTGGTGATAGGTTTAACCTTGAGTATCGTATTTCAGGCCTTGACAAATATGGCAGTTTCGGTGAATTTGATTCCTGTAACAGGCCAACCCTTGCCTTTGGTAAGTATGGGAGGAACATCGCTGATATTTACAAGTGCGGCATTTGGAATGATATTGAGTGTTAGCAATTGGGCAAACGAAGAAGAAAAAAGATTGAGTGAAGCAGAAACGTCCATAAGTAAATAATTATTAACTCACACATGGTGATAATTATTTGCCCTTGGAAAGTTCCATCTGGCAAAAAAAGAAAATTATAAGCAGATGAAAATTAAAATAATAGTTAGCGGAGGAGGAACCGGAGGACATATCTATCCGGCCATTTCTATTGCCAATGCCTTAAAACAAAAGCATAGCGATTGTGAAATTTTGTTTGTTGGTGCCGAGGGAAAAATGGAAATGGAAAAGGTTCCTGCTGCCGGATATGATATAATTGGCTTGCCTATTCGTGGATTGCAAAGAAGCTTATCTAAGGAGAATTTGAAATTTTTTCCTCGCTTGTTAAAAAGCATATGGAAAGCAAAAGCAATTGTGAAGGGCTTTGAACCTGATGCTGTTGTTGGTGTTGGCGGATATGCCAGTGGGCCATTATTGCATGTAGCTGCAAAATTGGGTGTTCCTGCCTTAATTCAAGAACAAAACTCGTATGCAGGCATTACAAATAAACTATTGGCAAAAAAAGCACAAAAAATTTGTGTTGCTTACGAAGGAATGGACCGTTTTTTTCCAAAAGAAAAGATTGTTTTGACAGGGAATCCGGTACGCAAGGATTTATTGGAAATAGAATTGAAAAAAGAAGAAGCATTAAAGCATTTTGACCTGAAAAGTGATAAAAAAACAATTTTAATTGTTGGTGGAAGTTTAGGAGCAAGAACCATTAACAATAGTGTTTTAAAATCGCTTGAAGCAATTTCTCAATCAGGAGTTCAGGTAATTTGGCAAACAGGAAAGTTCTATATCGAGCGAGTGAAGAAAGAGCTTGAAAATTGGGATTTACCAAATGTAAAAGTTACCGATTTCTTAAGTCGAATGGATTTAGCTTATGCTGCCGCAGATATTGTAATTTCAAGAGCAGGTGCAGGAACCATATCTGAACTTTGTTTGGTAGAAAAAGCATGTATTTTAGTACCATCACCAAATGTATCGGAAGATCACCAAACTAAGAACGCTATGGCATTGGTGAACAAAAATGCAGCAATAATGGTGAAAGATATGGAAGCAGAAGTGAATTTGATTCCTCAAGCTTTAGAACTAATAAATAATGAAGAAAAATGCGCTCAGTTGGCGAAAAACTGTAAGTTACTTGCCAAACCTGATGCAGCAGATGATATAGCAGAACACATTCTTGCAATGATATAATATGAAGTTAGAAGATTTTAAAAATATTTATTTCGTTGGTATTGGTGGAATTGGAATGAGCGCAATTGCTCGATATTTTCATTCCATAGGTAAAAATGTGTTTGGATACGACAGAACATCTACCAAGCTAACAGGTGAATTACTTAAAGAAGGAATTAACATTACATTCGAGGATGATTTAGACTCCATTCCCAATGAACACCTAAATAAAGAGAATACTTTGGTAGTATTTACCCCTGCAGTTCCAAAAGATCATCAACAACTGAGCTATTTTAGGCTGAATAGTTTCACAATAATGAAACGATCTCAGGTGTTAGGATTACTCTCCGATGATTTGAATGGAATTGGAATTGCCGGTACTCATGGAAAAACAACAGTTTCGACCATAACAGCGCATATTTTTAAGACATCAAAATTAGGATGCAATGCTTTTTTAGGAGGCATATCAAGAAACTATCAATCGAACCTCCTGCTGAGCAAAGATAGTCCGTGGGTAATTCTGGAAGCCGATGAGTTTGATAGATCCTTTTTACAATTACATCCTAAAATAGCTCTGATTACATCTATGGATGCTGATCATTTGGATATTTATGGAGATAAATCGGAACTTGAAAAGAGTTTTCATGAGTTTACAACCAAGATAAAAGAGGATGGAATATTGGTTCATAAAAAAGGATTGCACCTGAGTGTGGATACGGTTAAAAAGTATACCTACTCTCTAAATGAAGTAGCTGATTTTTATGCCAAAAACTTGAACTTGGTTGAAGGGTTTTACGAGTTTGATTTGGTTCACCCCGAAGGAACATTTGAAAAATTAAAGTTCTCATACCCAGGCAAAATTAATGTTGAGAATGCAATTGGAGCCTGTTGTGTTGCAGTTCTTGCAGGAGTAAATGAAGATGAAATAAGAAACGCTTTGTCATCATTTGCAGGTGTAAGAAGAAGATTCGACTACCAAATCAGAAAAGAGAATTTGGTTTTTATCGATGATTATGCACATCATCCTAAAGAATTGAAAGAGAGTATATCTTCAGTTCGTGATATTTATCCGAATAAAAAGATAACAGGTGTTTTTCAACCTCATTTGTATACAAGAACAAGAGATTTTGCTGATGGATTTGCAGAGAGTTTAAGCTTACTGGATGAAGTAATATTGTTGGATATCTATCCGGCAAGGGAATTGCCAATAGAAGGGATTGATTCCAATATGATAATGAAAAATGTAAAAGTTCCTGTTAACCTTTGCTCAAAGGAAGAATTGGTTGAATTGCTAAAACAAAAAGAACTTGAAGTACTATTGACTTTAGGAGCCGGAGACATAGATAAATTAGTGGAACCCATAAAAAAAATGTTGATAGAAAAACCATAAAATGCTTAGAAAAATTGCTGTCATATTAATTTGGATATCGCTATTGGGATATTTACTGGTGAGCTTTTCTTTTGTAGGAAAAAAGAAAGATGCCATTGTCTTGCATGATATAAAAGTGAAGATAAAAGACAGTATTGATAGTGGTTTTGTAAGCAATAAGGATGTTGAAAAAATTGTAAAAAAACAATATCCGGATTGGAAAGGAAGTTCAGTTTATACAATTAATAAGGAAATCTTGGAAGATAAAATCAACCAGGTACCTTATGTGAAAAAATCGGAAGTATACAATTCTTTAACAGGAAATCTGGTAGTAGAAATACACCAGAGAAATCCGATTGTTCGAATTTTACATGGACAAGGATATTATATTGATGAGGAAGGAAAGAAAATGCCATTATCAACAAAATTTACGTCAAGGGTTTTGGTGGTTTCGGGCACTGTAAACGAGCAATTGATAAAAGAAGAACTTTTCGATTTGGTAAAATTTATTACAAATGATGAATTTTGGAATTCTCAAATTACTCAAATACATGTAACCAGTACAAAAGAGTATATTTTAGTACCACGTGTTGGCGCACATAAAATTGAGTTAGGAGGTATCGAAAATTACCGGAAGAAATTCAGAAAATTGTATGCTTTGTATACCGATGGTTTTACCAAAACCGGGTGGAACAAATACAGAAGAATCAACCTGAAATACGAAAACCAGGTGGTTTGTACAAAAAAGAACTAGGATGATAGGGAAGAATAATATAATAGCTGCAATTGATATAGGAACAACTAAAATTGTTGCCATACTAGGAGAACTTACACCTGAAGGTAAGTTAAATATTCTGGGAATGGAACGTACTGTTTCTAAAGGTGTAAAGCGTGGAGTAATTCATGATATTGAACTTACAATTGAGGCTATTAATAAAGCTGTGGCTAGTTTAAAGACAAAAACAAACAAGGAAATTTCTAAAGTATTTGTAGGAATTGCCGGACAGCATATTCGCATAGTTAAGGAGAGAAAATTCAAATATATCGAAAATTCGGTTGAGGAAATTACCAAAGAAGATATTGAGCAAATTACCAATGAGAATTACAAACACCCTGTCGAAATTGGAGAACAAATATTACATGTAATTCCTCAGGAATTTGTGGTAGACAAAGAGGTTGGAATTAAAAATCCGTTAGGGATGGCAGGTCGTCGGCTAGATGGACATTTTAATATTATTATCGGGCGAACAGCTTCTGCAAGAAATATAGAAAAATGTGTTAAGGAAGTTGGGTTAGATGTGGAAGAATTGGTTTTGGAACCATTGGCATCGTCATTGGCAGTTTTAACAAAAGAAGAAAAAGAAGCAGGTGTTGTTTTGGTTGATATTGGAGGAGGAACAACAGATGTAACCGTTTATTTCGATGGTGTTTTAAAACATACATCGGTAATTCCTTTTGGTGGCGATAATGTTACCCGCGATATAAAAGAAGCATGTTCGGTTCTGTTAAAGCAGGCCGAAGCATTAAAAATACAATTTGGCGAAACTGTGGCTGATTTGGCTTCAGATGAAAAAGTAGTTACAATTCCTGCAACAGGTGGATGGGACGAGAAAGACATTTCGTTTAAATTTCTGGCACAAATTATTCAGTGTCGAATGGAGGAAATCATCGATTCAGTGAAATTTCAGATAGAATCAACAGGTTTGCAAGATAAAATTGGAGCCGGAATTGTACTAACAGGCGGTGGAGCCTTGCTTACTAATCTTGATATTTTAACAGAGCAAAGAACCAATCTGGATGTAAAAATTGGTTTCCCAAGAAATTCAAGAGTTAATTTGGAAGAGAGCATAGATCATCCAATGTACTCAACCTCTATTGGTCTCCTATTAAAAGGCGTGGAAAAACCCAAGCCAAAGCCTCAGGAAAAGACCGATTTAAATGGAAATAAACCTAAAAAGAAAAGAGGAATAACAGCATTCCTTGGATCTTTATTTGATACCCATGATGTGGATATGTAAAAAAAGATTTTTAACCCTAATACTGTGAGATCATGATTGACGAATTATTACCGGTTGATTTTGAACCAAAAGAAAAATCCATTATAAAAGTAATTGGAGTGGGAGGCGGTGGAGGAAACGCTGTCAATCACATGTTAAGAGAAGGAATTACAGGGGTTGATTTTGTAATTTGTAATACTGATTCACAAGCACTCGAAAATAGTCCTGTACCAATAAAAGTTCAGTTGGGAAAATCGCTAACCGAAGGAAGAGGAGCAGGCAATAAACCTGAACGAGGCAGAGAGTCGGCAATAGAAAGTTTGGACGATATTAACAGGGTTTTGAGTGAAAAAACAAAAATGGTATTTGTGACTGCCGGAATGGGGGGAGGAACCGGAACAGGTGCTGCTCCGATTATTGCAGAAGCGGCTCGTCAGCAAGATGTTCTTACAGTAGGAATTGTTACAATACCTTTCAGATTTGAAGGGAAAAAGAGAATACAACAAGCTCTTGAAGGAATCGAGAATCTGGAAAAACATGTTGATGCACTCTTGATTATTAATAATGAAAAATTAAGGTTGATGTATGGAGACCTTAAACTTTCCGATGCATTTGCCGAAGCCGATAATGTTCTTTCTGTTGCAGCAAAAAGTATTGCCGAAATTATTACTGTTGCAGGTTATGTAAATGTCGATTTTGCCGATGTTGAAACAGTAATGAAAAACAGTGGTGTTGCAGTAATGGGCTCTGCCTCAGCTTCTGGCCCCGATAGATCAATTCGAGCTATTGAAGAAGCTTTAACTTCTCCTTTATTAAATAGTAACAACATTGTAGGAGCAAGAAACATACTATTAAATATCATTTCGGGTAGCGAAGAAGTTACCATGCAAGAAGTAAGTCAAATTACCGATTATGTGCAAGATGTAGTTGGAGATGACGTAAGTGTGATTTGGGGGAATGGATACAACGAGAAAATGGGCGATGAATTAAGCGTTACCATTATTGCAACAGGATTCTCCGAAAATCCAATTCCCGAATTGATGATTGAACCTCGAAAAAGAGCAGAAGAACCTAAATTGGAACTGATTATTGAGAATCCTGCCGAGGAAGAAGAAAAAGCTGCAGCCAAACGTCGTGAAGAAATTCAACGACGTGAAGAACTGATGAGAAAGCGTTCTGAAGAAGATAAAAAAGAAGAAGTTTTTGAGGAAAAGAACAATACTGAATCTGAACCAAGTTTTAAACCAAAAGCTGAATCAGCAAAAACTGAAGAAGAAAAAGATGGTGAAACGATTAACAATTGGTTTAAAGATCAGTTTACAAAAATTTTTGATGGTGGCGACACTTCAATGTAATATAATAGAACTAGTTAATAATGGCAGAAGATTTAATTGATTTTAGCTTACCCGAGAATGAATCATCAATTATAAAAGTAATTGGTGTAGGTGGTGGTGGCGGTAATGCTGTAAATTACATGTTCCGGCAAGGCATAAAAGATGTAGATTTTGTAATCTGCAATACCGATGCACAAGCTTTGGAGAATAGTGAGATACCTGTTAAAATTCAATTAGGCGAATCGTTAACCGAAGGAAGAGGAGCAGGAAATAAACCTGAGCGTGGTGCACAATCGGCTATTGAAAACCTTGATGATGTAAACGAAGTTTTACAAGATAATACCAAAATGGTTTTTATTACTGCAGGTATGGGTGGTGGTACCGGTACCGGAGCTGCACCAGTTATTGCTAAAGCTGCAAAAGAGCAAGGTATTTTAACAGTTGGTATCGTAACCATACCTTTCCGTTTCGAAGGTCGCCAAAGGTTAAATCAAGCAATTGAAGGAATCAATAACCTTAAAGAAAATGTAGATTCATTACTCGTTATCAACAACGAAAAATTGAGCGAAATATATGGCGACTTGAAACTTTCTACTGCATTTGCAAAAGCCGATGATGTTCTGGCAACAGCAGCAAAAGGAATTGCCGAAATCATTACACTTCACGGATATATTAATGTTGATTTTGAAGACGTTAAAACTGTAATGACCGATAGCGGAGTTGCGGTTATGGGATCAGCATCGGCCGAAGGAGAAGACAGAGCGGTAAATGCAATTCGCGAAGCCTTAACTTCGCCACTATTGAATAGTAATGATGTTCGTGGAGCACGAAATATTCTTTTGAATATCAGTTCCGGAGAAGAAGAAGTAACCATGGATGAGGTGGGTGAGATTACCGATTACGTTCAGGAAGCTGTAGGAGATAGTGCTTCAATTATTTGGGGAACCGGTCAGGATTTAGCTTTGGGCAAAAAAGTATCGGTTACCATTATTGCTACAGGATTCGAAAATGGAGGAATTACCGAAGAGGTAGAAAAATCTAAAACAAGTGCATTTAGAGGTGGAAGAGGCACCGCTCATCAAACTAAAATTGCACTGGAGGATGAAGCAAACGAAGTTGAAGAGAAGAAATTGGTATTAACAGATTTAAAAGACACCGAAATTGATGAGCTTGAAAATATTCCTGCATATAAAAGGAAACAAAAGAAGCTCGATCAAAAACGCTATCATTCGGGAAATGTAATTAAATTTACCCTTGATGATGAATAAAATATTCGATTTAATGGTTTAGCTAATAAGCACAAGAATCATTAAACATTAACCATTAATCATTAAAAAATGAGCTTACTTGAACAAATTAATGCAGATATGAAATCTGCAATGAAAGCAAAAGAAAAAGATAAGTTGCAGGCCATAAGATCGGCTAAAACTGCTTTTACCCTTGAAATGACCAAAACAGGGGCATCTGAAATTGAAGATGCTGCAGCAGTAAAGATCATTCAGAAATTGGTAAAACAACGTAAAGATGCTGCCGATACTTACAAAAGTGGTGGCAGAGAAGATTTGGCAGAAAAGGAATTGCTTGAAATGAGTTTCCTTGAGGTGTACTTGCCAGTTCAAATGAGCGATGAAGAATTGACTACAGCAGTTCAAAAAATTATTGCAGATACAGGTGCTTCATCAATGAAAGAAATGGGCAAAGTAATGGGAATTGCTTCGAAACAATTGGCAGGCAAAGCCGATGGAAAAGCTGTGGCAGATAAAGTAAAAGCTTTACTTTCGTAGATTTTGTATCAGTTAAAAGATATTGAAAAGAGTTGTCATGTACTGGCAGCTCTTTTTGTGTTTAGCATTTGGTATTCTCATTTTAAGTGAGATTACCAATAATACCATTTTGAAAATGAAGTGAGCTATATATTATATCGACAGATTATTAATGATAGTGTTATGTGCAAAGCAAATTTAATGCTCACACCATTAACGAATTGGTGTAAAAACTACGAAATGGATTTAATATTGATAATCCCACTTCAAGTGGGAATATTAAGAAAGTATTCAAATGCACAAATTCGACCTGCTGTAATTAAAAACGATGACTTTAGCCCAATGAAGTAATACTATTTCTTACCCAGAGGTGTATTCCTGCAGGTTGCAGCAACAATTTGACACTAAAAAAAGCGAGATGAAAAATCACCTCGCTTTCTTTTAATTTTACTATTGTCTAGTAAAACTTATATCTTTTATCAACCACGTTGGCATTTTCTTTTAATGCCTGGAATGCTTGATAGTTTGTACGATATTGATACCCTTG
>JAOARS010000283.1 GCA_025210415.1 Marinifilum sp.
AATCAACTGCTCGTTAAGAATATCAAGCATTTCTAAAAATGAAGTACCTGTTGAAATATTATTGATTTTATAGGTCTCAAATTTACCTTGAGATTTAGCATTCTTCTGACGCCAAATCTTTAATGTTAATTCTTTTAATATCTTGTCGGCCATCTATCTAAGATTTTAGTAATTAGCTTTTAGTAATTAGTATAAAAAGAACTATTTAAGTGATTCTTTTAGTTTATAGATCATTTTTTGGATTTCCTGAATTAAGTTATTGATTTTATCAAACAGTATAGAATCAATAAACTCTAAATCAAGACAAAGTATTAACAAACTTTCTAATTCATAAACACTTCCATTTGCAATGTCTAAAAATCTGGAAAAATCAGCATTAGATCTTCTACCACAACCTTCAGCAATATTTGAAGGAATAGAAACGGCACATCTACATAATTGAGATTTCATTCCAAACCTCTCGTCCAATGGTAAATTATCAGATAAAAGATAGATTTCTTTAACTAGAATTCTACTTTTCTTCCAAACTATTAAATCTTTGAATCGATTCATGATGCACTATTTGTACTAATTACTAGTTACTATATACTAGTTACTACCTATTAAATTACTTATAGCTACGCTGTGTTAGCTTAACATTCTCAAATACCAAATCTTCCTTATGCAACTGAGGTTCTTTTCCTTCACCTTGGTATTCCCAAGCTGATACATATAAGAAGTTTTCGTCATCACGTTTTGCTTCACCATCTTCGGTAGTTGATTCCTCACGATAGTGACCTCCACAAGATTCATTTCTGTTCAGTGCATCGCGAGCCATTAATTCTCCCAATTCAAGGAAATCTTCAACACGGCCAGCTTTCTCAAGCTCGATATTCATTGCATCGTAGTCTCCGGGAATACGAAGATCTTTGTAGAAATCTTCACGAATCTTTTGAATTTCTTTGATAGCGAATTTCAAACCTTCTTCGTTACGAGCCATACCTACATAATCCCACATGATGTTACCCAAACGCTTGTGAAAAGAGTCAACAGATTTAGATCCTTTGATGTTGTATAAACGAGACATACGATCAGAAACTGCTTTTTCTTTCTTAACAAACTCTTCGTGGTTCAAGTCGATACGTGGAGTTTGAATTTCATCAGCCAGATAATCACCAATTGTGTATGGCAATACGAAGTATCCGTCAGCTAAACCTTGCATCAAAGCAGAAGCTCCCAAACGGTTGGCACCGTGATCGGAGAAGTTAGCTTCACCAATAGCATACAATCCAGGGATGTTAGTCATCAAGTTGTAATCAACCCAAACACCACCCATTGAATAGTGAATTGCAGGGTAAATCATCATTGGCTCAGTGTATGGATCTGCAGCTGTAATTTTTTCATACATCTGGAACAAGTTCCCATAACGAGCTTCGATAACATCCTTACCCAATCTTTCGATAGAATATTTAAAATCAAGGTATACCGCTTTACCAGTTTCGTTTACACCAAAACCTTCATCACATCTTTCTTTAGCAGCACGAGAAGCAACGTCACGAGGAACCAAGTTACCATACGATGGATATCTTCTTTCCAAGTAGAAATCGCGATCTTCATCCTTGATGTCGTTAGCAGTAATTTCACCTTTTTGCAATTTAATTGCGTCTTCTTTTTTCTTTGGAACCCATACACGACCATCGTTACGCAATGATTCAGACATCAAAGTCAACTTAGACTGCTGTTCGCCGTGAACGGGAATACAAGTTGGGTGAATTTGTACATAACAAGGATTTGCGAAGTAAGCACCATTCTTATATGCTTGCCAAGCAGCACCACCGTTACATCCCATAGCATTTGTCGACAAGAAGAATACGTTACCGTAACCACCTGTTGCAATAACTACAGCGTGTGCACCATAACGCTCAACTTCACCAGTAACCAAGTTACGAGTGATGATACCACGAGCTTTACCGTCAACAACAACGATATCTAACAACTCGTTACGTTCGTGCATTTCAATTTTTCCCTGTCCGATCATACGATTCATAGAAGCGTAACAACCTAACAACAACTGCTGTCCGGTTTGACCGCGGGCGTAGAAAGTACGGCTTACCAATACACCACCGAATGAACGGTTAGATAATGTTCCACCATATTCGCGTGCAAAAGGAACACCCTGTGCAACACATTGGTCGATGATGTCACCACTTACCTCAGCCAAACGATGAACGTTTGCCTCACGAGCACGGTAGTCACCACCTTTAATTGTATCGTAAAATAAACGATGAACCGAATCGTTATCGTTCTGATAGTTTTTAGCAGCGTTAATACCACCCTGAGCGGCAATAGAGTGAGCTCTACGACCTGAATCCTGGTAGCAAAATGCTTTTACGTTGTATCCCATCTCTGCTAAAGAAGCAGCAGCAGATCCACCGGCCAAACCGGTTCCTACAACGATAATATCTAATTTTCTCTTATTCGCAGGACTAACTACCTTAATAGCAGCTTTGTGTTTCGACCACTTTTCAGCTAATGGCCCGGCTGGAATTTTTGAATTTAATACTGTCATAACCGTTTAAATATTAACAATTAAGCAAAAAAGTGTAAGTACAAAGGAATAATGGTAAATCCGGCAGCAACAAAAATTGCGTAGAAGTAACCAGCTTTTTCTAAGCGAGCTCTCCAAATGTTGTTGCTCATTCCGATTGATTGGAATGCTGACCAGAAACCATGTGCCAAGTGAAGACCTAATAAAATAGCTCCCACAACATAAAGTCCGGTGTAAACCAGTCCCATTGAACCATTAGTAAAAAGACCTTTTACCAATTGATAATCATCCTGTACGTTTCCTTGAATCTGAATTGGCACAAAGAAATGCATTAAGTGCATTGCAATGAAAACCAAAACCAAACCTCCTAAAACAAACATGTTTCGTGAAGACCATGTACTACTGTTACCCAAGCTTTGGGTAGCATACTTCTGAGGGCGAGCCTTTTGATTTTGAAGTGTTAAGATTATCGCATAAATGATATGGATAATGAAACCAGCAAACAAAACAGGCTGTAATCCGAAGCGAATGACCGGCATTGCCATAAAGTGCGCTCCTGCATTGAATAACTCTCCTGTACTATCAAACATCAAGAAAGAGTTCAATATCAGGTGCACTAAAATAAATAGTACAAGAAAAAGTCCTGATAAACTCATTATCAACTTCTTCCCAATAGATGAACTTAAAAAACTGCTCATAAGTTTAAAGATTTAATTTAGACTGTTTATTATAAACTTAACTCTATAATTAGCGCAAATGTAGATGCTCCCTGCGGGTGAAACAATATTTAGGAACATATACATTTTATTTAGATTGATTCTACTTCAGTCATATGTTTCAGATCTGTAGAAAACTAACCTGTTAAAGTTGGTTATAAATCTAACTACAAATCAATTACGGAATAATTTCCTTAATGCATTTTCTGAAAACATCGCAATTTATTAAATATTTGTATGTTATAGAACAAGCTTTTGCGATATTGTTTTAATTTAGAATAGTTAAAGGCCTGAGTTTATTGATTTTTTTAATGATACTGTAGAACATTTATCTCCAAATCCCTAAAGCAGCTTAAAAAATACAGAATTTAAAATTCCCTTTAAGGGATATTGGGATGAATCATAAGAGAATCAAATAATTATAATAAAAAGGAATATGGATCGATATTTAGAATTAGATAATTACACACTTCGATTTAGAGATAAAGGAAAAGGAAATACCGTTGTACTTCTTCATGGTTACCTTGAATCAATAGAAACCTTTGAAACTTTTGCTGATGATCTTTCAAGTTTGGCAAGGGTAATTACAGTTGATTTACCAGGACATGGATTATCTGAATTAAAAACTGATTCGTGTAGTATTGATGAGATGGCTCAGGCGGTGAACAAATTAGTTGATCATTTGAAAATTGAGAGAATTAACATTGTTGGACATTCAATGGGAGGATATGTAGCATTGGCTTACGCTGATTTATTCATTGATAAATTGGAAAGTTTTTGCCTGTTTCATTCAACACCTAATGCAGATACTGAAGAGAAAAAGACAAATAGAAAGAAAGAGATAGAATTGGTGAAAAATGGTAAAAAGGAATTGATTTGCAAAACCAGTATTCCAAATACCTTTTCGAATAGTAACCTGAAAAAATTTGCTCACGAAATAGATAGGATAACTCAAATTGCTTGTAATACTCCCGACAAAGGAATTATAGCTGCTTTGGAAGCAATGATGGCACGCCCCGATAGGAATCATGTGGTAAAAGCATTGGATATGCCAAAGGTGAGTATGATTGGGAAGATGGATAATTTTATTCCATTTGATGTGGCTAGGCAAATTGCAAGAGATAGTAATTTAACGCCTTTCGTTTTACAAACTTCGGGTCATATGGGATTTATTGAACAAAGGCAAGAGTGCTTGCGTGAGATTTTCCGAATGCTAACTTAACCACAAAGTACACAAAGGTGATTCACAAAGGAGCACAAAGTAAAAATGAATTGAAAAGTCTCACGAAAGGATTAAATATTCCTTTGTGAGACTTCGTGAAAAACTTAGTGTGTACTTTGTATCGCCGTAAGGTTTTTCCGTATTATTTCCGAATGCTAACTTAACCACAAAGTACACAAAGGTGATTCACAAAAGAGCACAAAGTAAAATGAATTGAAAAGTCTCACGAAAGGATTAAATATTGCTTTGTGAGACTTCGTGAAAAACTTAGTGTGTACTTTGTGGTTAATTACTTTTTCCCATAAAGTAACTCGTATTCTCTTTTGCTTGCAGTAGTATGCCACTTTTCAGGAACAACTTTCCAATTTTGGTTGCATTCAATATCAACCGTTCCTTTTTCTTCTATCCATTTCATAAGATAGTAACGCAAATCCTTTGTGGTAGAATTAATTAATCGAGAAGTTAATTCTTTTTTTGTGAGCCCGGAACCTTCGGTAAGGTGATTGCCACCACCATTTCCACGATAAGAGTTTAAAGCAACTTTATAAGTTCTATTTTCGTCGAACTTTTCACCGGAACTCATGCCTGTAATATTGATTCTATCGCCGTAAGGTTTTGATACATTAACAGTATAATCGATTCCTTCAGCTGAATCATAATTGAAGAACATAGTGGACAGTCTACTGCCTTTTTCTGTTGTTGAAATGTACAGCATTGGATCATTTGCCGATTTCATTTGCTGAAACCAATCTTTGTAGCTGAATTCAAGAAAATCTTTAATCTCTTTGCCTGTAAGATTCATTGTATACAACAAATTCTCGAAGCGATACAATTTAAACAGATCACGAACTTGTAGCTCACCGGAATCAATTGTTGCATTGTAGGATAGGGGAGCTGCGAATGAAATTTCAGCATCAGCCAAATCCATTTGTATGTTCTGAATTAAATCGATAAAAGGAGAATCGCCAAACATGGCATCTTTAGTTGAGATGCTCTTTTTAAAACTACCTACTTCTCTCGAAACATATGCTTCTACCTCTTTAAACAATGGTGTAAAGTGGTCTGCATATTCTTTCGATTTTTGAACATCGGCAATTTTAACAAGATTAGGCTTTAATGTCTTATCGTATGCTTTTTTCTCCTTGTTCCAACTTAAATCAACCACAATCTCAGCTAAAAATTTCGCTTTGCTTTTGGGGTTTATCATTAAAACTTTTTCCTTTTCAGGATTTTCGAACCAAGAGATTCGCTCATTATGATCGTGTCCGCAAATGATCATATCAATTCCTGATACATTCTTTGCCACCAAAATAGAAGCATTTTCATGGCTCATTTCACTTTCATGCTCTTCGCCTGCTCCGGAGTGGAATAAACCAATAACAAAATCAGGTTGTTCTTTTTCCTGAATAATATTCATCCACTTTTGAGCAGATTCAACCATTGGCTCAAAATGCATTCCCGACCAAATTTTTTCAGGCAACCATTTCGGGATAGCTGGAGTAATCAATCCTAAAACGGCGATTTTAACTCCTTTTTTCTCAATGATTGTGTATGGCTGGAAATAGGGTTTCCCATCAGAATTTCTAACTGCATTGGCAGCCAACCAGGGAAATTCAAATTCTTTTACCAACTTATCGTAAACTGCATGACCTGGTTCAATATCATGATTCCCAACCGTAGCGGCATCATATGCCATAAAGTTCATAATATCGGCACAAATGTGCTTGGTTTCTGTTTTTTCGAAGTTCGAATAGTAAACCAAAGGATCGCCCTGAAGGATGTCTCCGTTATCGAGTAAAATAACTTCAGCATCATCTTTTTCTCTTTGTTTAGAAACATATTCGTGAACCTGTGCAAGAGAGGTTTCTGTTTCCTTATCGTTCACTAAATCGTAAGGGAACAGAGCTCCATGCACATCACTGGTTCCATATATTTTCAATTGTAATTGATCTGCTTTTTTATGACCACATGCCGAAAATATCAGCATTGTGATGATGGCATAAAGAATTGACTTCATCTGTTTTGGCTTTTTTATTGTGATTTGAAAAAAGGATCGTAAAATTATAAAAAAGAAGAATATGGAATTAAAAGGAATAGTTTATCTAAAGAAAACATTTGTTGAAGTATCTGGTGCATTGCTTCTTTTACTGGCTTTTTTTAGAATTTCTTTCTTTTCATGATCGCTGTAAAGCGACCAATTTCCTATTTCTTCTGTGGTTCGTTGGCATCCAAAGCATACGCCATTACTGTCTTGACGGCAAATTTTTATACAAGGTGATTTTACTTGACTCATGATCGTGTTATTTTAGGTGAATACAAATAAAGATCAAATAGTCTTTTTTTCAAAATTATATAACGAGGTAATACCAAAGAAAAATCCCGAACCTGTTCAGTCCGGGATTTTCTTCTAACCACTATTTACTAACCTAAATCTAATCTATGAAAAAACTTCTTTTGTTTTGTACATTACAAATATAGCAGGTGATTGTGCTAAATGGTTTGAATAAATGTTAATGAAGCTTAAAATTGGGTTTTTTATTTTATTTTGCACCCCTTCGCCTGTCGGCACTTCCCCTGAGAGGGGAAGACTCTAAAATTAAATGGGAGAACTTTCAAATCATCGTTTTACAATACCATTAA
>JAOARS010000284.1 GCA_025210415.1 Marinifilum sp.
ATTATTCTTCTGCTATTTTAAGTTTACACTTCATTAAAAAATTGCGCCGTAACTCTGCTATGCCTTAATTTTTTAACTTGTCTAAACTCAAAATATTCAAAACAATTTAACGCTCATTCCAAAATAAAATTGGTATAACATGGTTTATATCTTATGAAATCGTACTTTAGGTTTAAATTATTGATAAACCCCCGGTATCAATCTTACAGCTTTCTTGTTCCGACTTGAGTTCGGGGTATGAATTTTCTCTTATATCCCACATTTATACAATTGCGAAAAACTTTTTATTACTGTTGATAATTCTCAATTCATCCTGAAAGTTTTCGTGTTTTCTTGCTGTAAATGTTTAGCGTTTTCTGGGAAATGATTTTAAATTGTAACTTAAAATCAATTTTAATTGTAAAATTGCATGTAAATTGTGTGTAAATCCTATTAAATTCTAATTTGGTTTGATATTTTTGCACTTATTAAATTACAACTTAAACACAAACATACTTTTTAACTAATGGAAACTCGTAGAATCTTAGCAATTAATCCTGGGTCAACATCTACAAAAATTGCTGTATTTCAAGGCGATAAATCAGTCTTCTTGAAAAATATTAAGCATACCGCGGAAGAATTAGCAGAATTCAATCAAATAACCGAGCAATTCGAATTTCGAAAAAACATCATCATGAAGGAAATGGTTGATGCTGAAATTCAAATTGATTTAATTGAAGCCGTAGTTGGCCGTGGAGGATTGGTTAAACCAATTGAATCTGGTATTTACGAAGTGAATGATCGTCTTAAAGAAGATTTAAGAATTGGAATTCTTGGTGAGCATGCAAGTAATCTTGGTGGATTAATCGCTGATAATATTGCTCAATCTTTACCTAAAGCAAAAGCTTACATTGCCGACCCTGTAGTGGTTGATGAAATGATTGATGTAGCGAGAGTTTCGGGCCATCCGGAATTTCAAAGAATGTCTATTTTTCATGCTTTAAATCAGAAAGCAATCGGACGTGCTTTTGCACAATCTATCGATAAAAAATACGAAGACATTAATGTAATTGTAGCGCATTTGGGTGGTGGTATTTCTGTAGGAGCACACCTTAAAGGTAAAGTAGTTGATGTAAACAATGCATTAGATGGTGAAGGCCCATTCTCGCCTGAACGTTCTGGTACATTGCCTACAGGAGCATTGGCTAAAATGTGCTTTAGCGGCGATTATACTCTGGATGATATCAAGAAGATGATTAAAGGTGAAGGTGGATTGGTTGCTCATTTGGGAACTAATGATGCCTACGAAGTTGAATTGAAAGCTAAAGATGGTGATGCTAAAGCCAAGCTAATTCAGGATGCCATGTCGTATCAGGTTGCAAAATCAATTGGTGAAATGGCAGCAGTATTAAAAGGAGAGGTTGAAGGAATTTTATTGACAGGAGGTATTGCTCACAATCCTGATTTAGTGAATTATATCAAAAATATGGTTTCGTTCATTGCGCCGATTGTAGTATATCCTGGCGAAGATGAAATGAAAGCACTTGCAATGAATGGTTATATGGTTCTAAGGAATGAGATTGAACCCAAAGTATATGAATAAAGCATTTTAATATGATGAAATGCCTTCGGTAATTAATTTTGCCGGAGGCTTTTTTATTAGCACCTCATTCTATACTTTTTGCTCAAGGAGAAAGGAACATCAAATATAAAAAGTTCTTGATTTGATTATTGGAATTTCCAAAACTGTAGTACCCGATAGGTGTATGCTAGTACACAATCATAAAATCCATAACATTGTTTATTTATTTTGCAGATCACTTCCTCTCCTCGGGAAGAAGGCCGAGATGATTAGTAGGCTTTGAAAAGACACAAGTAGAAATGCAAAAGATATAAAGTCCAAACCATTTTTTTAATTCAATGGATGAAATTACACATTATTGAACATTTTGTTCAAACAAATGTTTTCTATTTACGTATGCTAAATTTTAAATTTAAGAATTGACTATAAAATTAGTACTAAAAGAAAACTACTATGAACAATTTATTATTAAAACTACTGTTTGGTGCAATAATTATTTCTTTTTGGAGCTGTACAAAATCTTCAGGGACAGATGACCCACTACCGGATAATACGCTATTGGGGCAATTAAATATTCCGGAAAAATTCAAATTTGAAACTACCGGGGAGTTAAATCTCGAAATATCAGATTCTGACGAGGGTGCTTATTATTATATTTATGCTAATGAAAACATACTTAATCAGCAAGAAATTACTTACGTTGATGATGAGGGAAATTCAATAACCGAAGAAGTTCCAATAGCCGATCATTATAATACAATAGAGTTGGGAGTATTAAGAGTTGTTTCTGGTAAGGCAAAGGCTTGTATATCGGTACCAACAAATGTTAATCGATTATTGCTCAAAAAATATTATCAGGGTGCCTATATTAGTGCATACACTAGCGAATTATCTGGCAATCGTCCGGAAAATCTAACTTTTAATGGTAGCAGCCTGAAAACAAAAAATTTTAATAAAATATCAACAAAAAATGCAAGTTTGGCAAACGACATTCTTTGGTGTGTTAATGGCAATGGCCAGCTTTTTACTGTAAACCCTGAGGATATGACTACTGTACGTAAGCGCGATTTGGCAGAAGGAACTTGGACCGTTGCGATGGATTATCAAAATCATCAGTTTTACACCATAGGTAGAAATAAACCTTATAAGTTGTATAGGTATGATGTTGATGTAGACAACGATTATTCTGTATCTGCCCCAACAATAATCAATTCAGCTCTTGGGTTTGGTGGGCCGCGCTTAGAATATGCCAATGATGAGGGATTCCTTTATTTTTCAAATAAGGATTACATTTACAAAATGAACCCTTCTGATGGGAGTGTTTTAGAAACATTTAACATTGATAATGGTTTAAATAATACCAGTGGTGGTGACATTGCAAAAGGAGAAGATGGCAATTGGTACATGTCAACTTTTGGAGGATTGTATGCTTTAACTTTTAATGAAGGTTCGGACGAAGTAAATGCCGAACGGAAAAGTGCTGATAATTTACCATATACACCAACATCTTTGTGTATTGATTCCAAACAGACACCTGATATTTGGGTTGCAGATAATTTTACACCATCCAGCCTTTATGTAATGGATACACAAACAGGAGGGTACGATACTCGTGATCCGAATAATGAATTGGGAATTAATGATCTGACCAAAACACCATTGAGTTACGAAAATGTTGGTGATTCGGATAATGATGGTTGTCCTGATGATATTGATGAATATCCCAATGATCCTGAAATTTGTTTAAAAACAGTTACGCCAACAAAATACGGATGGGGCAGTCTTGCTTTTGAAGATTTATGGCCATACAAAGGTGATTATGATTTTAATGATCTGGTGGTGAATTATCGATACACCATGATGCTGAACTTAGACAATAAGGCTGTAAAAATGGAAGCCAGGTTTTGGATAAAGCACGTAAAAGGAGCATCGTTCAACAACGGATTTGGAATACAGTTTGATAATTTGTTACCATCACAAATTGAGAGTGTAGCAGGTTATGATATCCGTTCAGATTATATTAGTTTGCAAGCCAATGGTTTGGAAGAAAATCAGGAAAAAGCCGTAGTTATTGTATTTGATCAATCGCAAAATTATAGAAATGAAACAAGTAAGGCCGACCCAAATTACAACGAACTAACAGTAATGATACGTTTTACTGAACCTTTGGACTTAGATGAAATCGGCACAAGCCCGTTTAATCCTTTCCTTATTGCTGATGGTGAAAGAAGTAGAGAAATTCACTTGCCGGATTATCCTATCACATCACTGGGCAAAAATAATGCTGAACCCGGGCCAACAAATCTTGATGTGGATGGAAATTATAAATCACCCAAAGGTTTGCCTTGGGCAATTGCCATAGCTCATGAATTTAAATACACCAAAGAGAAAGTTGAAATTATTGAAGGTTATAATCATTTTGCCAAGTGGGCTGAAAGTGGAGGAGAATTGTATACGGATTGGTATAAAGACAATTCAGGTTATCGAAACGACAGTAAGTTAGACAAGTAAATCGCAAAATAGAATAGTGTCCAAAATGTAATCTATTGGTATTACATTTTGGACACCCTCTTTTTTTATGGCTTCCAGCTTTTTAATTTAATTAAATCGGGAAATGCTTTAGGTTTATAAATCGATTTTTCTTCGAATACCCTTAAACATTCCTGCACACCTTCACTTATACTTGGATGAGGGTGAACATTTTGTCTGATATCTTTTAAAGTACCTTTTTGCATAATTTGATATGCAATTGATGTAATTAAAGTTGAAGCTTGTGGCCCGGCAGCTCTCATACCTAAAATTCGATCTTTACCATCATCGCTTACTATGATTTTAATAAACCCATCAATAGCACGCATAGCTACTGCACGATTTACCAAAGAGTTAGAATAAGTTGCCACTTTGTATGGAATTCCTCTTTTTTGACATGCTTTTTCATTTAATCCTACGGCCGCTACTTCGGGTTTAAAAAACATTAAGGTCGACATGTTGGAGTAGTCCAATGGATACTCAAGATTACCATAAAGGGCTTCTACAATATACCTTCCCTGTAGTTCGCCAACCGAATAGAGCTGTGCATGACCGGAAACATCTCCGGCAGCAAAAATATTACAGGCTTTAAAATCATCTGTAGCACAAACTTCGTTGATATTTAGAAAACCACGTTCTGTTCTGTCGATGCCCACATTTTCAAGACCAATATTGTCCAGATTTGGAATTCTACCAATGGCAACCAAGGCTACATCAACTTCAATTACTTTGGAGTGTCCATCTTGGTAGTCTAGTACAACTTCCAGAAAATCGGGACGTTTTCTGATGCATCTTAAATTAGCAGTATGATGAATGATTACACCATTATTTTCGAGGTTTTTGGAAACAAAACCACTTAAATCGTCATCTTCGTATGGTATTACCTTGTGTTGTCGGTCGAGTAGGTGTACTTCGGTCTGGTTGTAATTGGAGAATATTGTTGCAAATTCACAACCAATAATACCCGATCCAATAATAATCATTCTTTCGGGAAATTCTTTGAGGTTCATCACACCTTCAGAATCGATAATTCTTTCCTGGTCGATTTCTACGTCTGGCATAGGGCGAGGTCTCGATCCTGTTGCGATAATAAAGTTCTCACCATAAATGCGTTCGGTATGATTTTCTGAATTGATCTCAACGGTGTGAGAGTCAATAAATCGTCCCCATCCATGTTTCAATGTAATATTTCCAAATTCTTCATGAGGCTCTGCATAGGTTTCAATCTGCGAAAGCATTTGCAACTGCTTCTGCTTGGCCGCTTGCATAATTGTTTTTTGTACCTGCTTATAGTCTACATTCAAGCCAGAAGCTCTGTAACCTCGCATTACCGATGAAGCAATTGAATAATCTCTTGAAAGTTCCCACATTGCTTTGGAGGTGAGAGCTCCGTTCATAATTCCGGCTCCACCAAGGTGTTGTGCTTCGATAAGGCATACCGATTTGCCAAAATCAATTGCACGCATTGCTGCCGAGAAACCTGCAGGGCCACTTCCCAGAACAACAAGGTCGTATTTTTCTATACTCATAAAATGCTGTTGTTTATTGTTTTGCTGATAAATACATGTTGATTAAACATGCCTTGATTAGGAAAAACTGAGCTGCTTTTATGGCTCCTAACCAATTCAAGCATTAAGATAGAAATAAAAACTCAACTACGGTAAGCAATGATATGTTTTACAGATAAAAAAGTCTTTTTTTTCGAAAGAATTAGACGCAGATGATTATGATGTATATGATTTTCGCAAATTTTGAAATGCTGAATACTTTGCGTTTTTATGTCATGGTATTTATTTCTCAGAAAAATTAGAAAAACTTTTTAATCCCGATTTGTTTCTATGTGGCGACATATCTTTGTTACACTCGCTTTACAACTATAGATACCTATCGGTATTATATATTTAAAATGATATAATACCCAAAATATCTGCGAGGAAGAGCGTAGTTGTTTAGTAGTAAAATGTAATTCTTCACTCGTAATTATCCTGACTTTAGTAAACCAATTCACCCTTTTTTAGCTGTTCGTAGGTGTGTTTGTACAAAATTTTATGAAGTAAAAAAGCTTCTTTTAAATGTTCGTTGGTAAACTCCTGATCGTGTTCAATAAAATTTGCGAGGTCTAACAGGAATTCATCATCACGTAGGTTGGGATAATGCTGTTCAATTAGGTAGATATCGGAGAATTGCATGAAAGGCATACGACTAAGAACAGCTTTTCTCTGCTCGTTGTGGGTATCTAAATCGCTAGCCTTATTATCGGCAAAATAGAAGTTTTGCAAGCTCTCTACAAAGAAATCATCGAAACTTTTCAATACGATGATTCTATCTTTTCTCAGGCGAAAGAGTTCGCAATTATCGCTTTCGGGCTGCAAATTTTCCTCCCTTTCAATGCCCTTGCTGATATAAAGATAAGCCAGGTGAGCCAAGCCAATATTTTCATCTTCATCATCAATCAAATCCCAATGAATCATCATGATAATTGATTTTCCAAGCTGAGATACGTAAGAGTCTTCCCAAAGTAGAAATGGATCTTTTTTGATTCTGGAATAAATATCGCGCAAAGCAGATTTGCAAACTTTAATTTTTCCACTTTGGCCATTCTCAATTGCAGTAGAAATCAATTCTCTTACCTCTTCGATATTTGTCATGATCAATTTTTAGATTTGCTGCAAAGTTAGAAAAATAAAAAAAGCCCGCTAGGGGCTTTTCTAACTAATACCGATTAGTTAATGACCTTAGCGTTAAATTTGCTTAGCATTTAACACTGTCATTAATCTATCGGCATTATACTCCCAATAGCTATTGGGACTAACAGTTAAAATGGTATAACAAGAAAATCACAAATACAATTAAATGATTTCAATATGTTTGTGATCTGTAATTTTTTCACAATAGTGGCATTTTAAAGTAATAGGAGAATTCTCGATTACTTTAAATCTTGTTGTAACTTCTTCTACATTGGTAATGCACTTTGGATTCATACATTTTGCAATGCCAACCACTTTGTTAGGAGATTCTACAATTTTTTTCTCTACAACCTGGTAGTTTTTAATAATGTTTAATTTGGCATGTGGAGCAATCAATGAAATTTTGTTGATTTCATCATCTTCGAAGAATTTATCAGCAATTTTAATAATGGCTTTTTTCCCCAATTTATCACTGCCAAGATTGTTTCCAAAAGTTACGGAGTTTCCACAAGTGTCAAGTCCTAAAATGTTGATTACCTGGAATAAATATTCAGCTGGAATGTGGTCAATTACAGTTCCGTTTTCGATCGCACTTACTTGTAATTCTTTTTTTGCATTCATATTTTGATGTACTTTTTGCGTGAAAAATGTGATTAAAGGTCAAGAGCTTTAGCAATAATTGCCTGGCGGGCATAAACACCATTAAGCGCTTGTTCAAAATAGTAAGCCTTAGGATTGCTATCAACGTCAACAGCAATTTCGTTTACTCTTGGCAGCGGATGAAGAATTCTTAGGTTATCCCTGGTATCCTCAAGCATATCATTCTTTAGAATGTACACATTCTTCACTTTTTCGTACTCCAATGGATCCGCAAATCTCTCACGCTGAACACGAGTCATGTACAAAATATCGGCTTCATTAATGATATCGTTGAACTCGGTATGCTCATGATAGTTAATGTTGTTTTTGTCCATGAAAATCTTGTAAGCCAAAGGAATTTCCAACTCTTTGGGAGCAATAAAATGGAAGGTTGGGTTAAAATGCGACATTGCCATTAGCAGAGAGTGAACCGTACGTCCGTACTTTAAATCTCCTACCATGAAAATGTTCAGGTTTTCGAGTGTTCCCTGTGTTTTGTAAATAGAGTAAAGGTCAAGCATGGTTTGGGTAGGATGCTGATTTGCTCCATCACCTGCATTAATAACGGGTACATCAGATACTTCTGAAGCATAACGTGCGGAACCTTCAATTGGGTGGCGCATCACAACCAAGTCGCAATAATTGCTCACCATTTTGGTTGTGTCTTTCAAAGTTTCACCTTTGGTAACACTTGACGAAGAGGAATCGGTAAATCCTACAATTTTACCACCCATTCTGCTAATTGCAGTTTCGAAACTCAGGCGAGTACGAGTAGATGGTTCAAAAAATAATGAGGCTACAACTTTACCTTCCAGTAAGTTACAGTTTGGGCTTTTTTCGAATTCGGCAGCTTTTGCCAATACTTCCAGGATTTCTTCTTTTGTGTAGTCGTCGATCGATACTAAACTTTTGTTATCCATTGATTAAAAATTAAAAGTGTATATAAAATGCTTGTTTATTATATCTGCACAAAAAAAAACCAACAATCACCGAAATAAATGGTAATGTTGGTTTTTTTGAAAAATATTGTCGAGACGGATTACCCAAATAGCAATCAAGGAAATACGCCTTACTATCGTGTTTACATCGAAACAAATAATGGAAAACTTGAGCGAAGAAGTAAAGAAACTTACTCCTTTCTGATAAAATTGCGGCTCTAGATTGAATAATTATGTACTCCATTCTAGATTACAAATATAGGTATAATTTATCTGAGAAATCAAATGAAAAATGGTTTAATTATTAACAAATATTTAATCTGTTCTTTATTATTGTTTGTATTAGGTTGATTAGTAGTGAGCTAAGTGGTGCGAATGTATTCTGCTTTTACGCTGGTAATTTTTTCAAATTTTTCAATAAGCCTTTCTACTTCACTTTGTCGGATGCTAAGGGTTATTTTGCAAGTTAAGTTAAAATCTTGCCCCAGCTGTTC